>NZ_FXTB01000001.1:900000-1181763 GCF_900182605.1 Saccharicrinis carchari | reverse complement strand
CGGGTGGCCCTGCCGGTATAACATACGCATGGACCGGTCCCAACGGTTTTACCAGCAATCTGCAAAACCCGGTGCTGAGCAATGTAAGCATGGCCGATGCCGGCGCTTACACGCTTACCGTCACCGACGGCAATACCTGTGAACAAAGCATAAGCACTACGGTGACGATCAATGCCAATCCAAGCATAACAGCTGGCAGTAACAGCCCCGTATGCGAGGGTTCGGCCATAAACCTCACTTCTAGCCCTGCGGGCGGTTCAGGAACCTATACCGCTTTTAACTGGACGGGCCCTAATGGTTTTACCTCCAGCACACAGAATCCTACGGTGGCTAATGCTACTCTGGCGGCTTCGGGCGATTATACTGTAACGGTAACCGACAACCTGGGTTGTTCGAGTACCTTAGCAGCCACCGAAACGGTGCTTGTAACGGAGCGCCCCACCATCTCCGTAAACTACAATGCGCCTGTTTGCGATGGCACAACGCTAACCTTGACTGCTACAGCGGCAGGAGGAAGTGGTAATTATGTAAATTACGTATGGACTAAGGATGGAACCATAGTAGCGGGTGAAAATGCAAGTACCCTAACTATTGCATCGGCAGCCATATCAGATGCTGCTACTTACGGTGTTACTGTAGAAGATTTGTCAGGATGTTTTAGTGACGAAGGAACAGTAGCAGTAACGATTCAAGCTCTCCCGATTGCAGCAGCAAGTAATGATGGTCCGGTTTGTTTGGGTGAGGATGTTACCTTATCGGCTTTGCCAAATGGTATGGTCACTTATTCGTGGACAGGACCGGGTAGTTTTACCAGTGCTGCACAAAATCCTTCGCTTAGTGCAGTATCTCTTACCGATGCCGGAACCTACACACTTACGGTTACCGATGCCAACACTTGTCAGGCAACAGCCACCACCGACCTAGTGGTTAATCAGGTAACATCAGGTATAAGCGTAAGTGCGCCAGCGCCCGGATTAACGACCATCTGTGGAGGAACAGCGGTTACATTTAATGCTTCCGGTTCAGATGGGTCGGGTAATTACTCATACGATTTTCATCGCATACGAGGAGGAAATGATTCTTCCGTAAAAAATGGCACGGATATAACCTATACCACTTCTGATCTGCAGAACGGTGATCAGGTATATGTTGTTGTTACTGATGTAAACACAACTTGTTCGCATACATCAGGCAGTATTACCATGACGGTGATTGACAATCCGGTACCCACGCTATCCATCACGAGTCCGGGTGGAACAACAATTTGTGCAGGTGACCAAATGGAGTTTTTAGCATCGCCGGGAAGTTTCAGCCGCTATGTTTTTATGCGAAATGGAACCGAGGTGTTGCAAGATGATGTATCCAATACTTTAGCAATTAATACCATTAACGATGGCGATGATATTTCCGTTATTGCCTATGCCGGTACTTGTTTCGGTAATTCTACCGCATTAACCATTAATGTTAATCCTTTACCTACATCCGACTTGTCGGCTTCAAAAACTACGGTTTGCCAAAACGAAACGGTAACTTTTACAGCCACTCCAGGAGGTACCGGACCCTTTCAATATCAGTTTTATGTCGACGGTATAGCGCAAGGCGTTCAGGGTTCCAATATCTTTACCCACTCTTCAACCGCGGATTTTAATGTGGAAGCAGAAGTGTTCGACAGTAATAATTGTAGTGTTTTAAGTGCTGCAGTCAATGTTACCATTAGTGTGCCTTTAGCGGGATTAACTGCGGATAAAACAACCATATGCGAAACTGAAGAAGTTACTTTTACTGCTACAGGCGGTGTAGCTTATGAGTTTTTTGTGAATGGAATATCAATGCAAGGTCCCGGTGTTGAACATGAATACAAAACTACTACATTATTAGACAACGACAACGTAACGGTTCAGGTTACCGATGCATCTAATTGTACGGCATCTCATGCGGGTATTATAATAAAGGTAAACCCAATACCTGTAGTAGGTATTATAAGTTCCGACAACGACAATATCATCTGTACCGGCGACGAAGTTACCTTTACAGCGAGTGGCGGCGATGTGTTTGAATGGTTCCTTGATGGTAATCCTGTTCAAGGACCGGATGCCAACGATACTTATGTTACATCGGTTTTAACAGATGCACAAAAAGTTTCGGCACGTGTAAGTTACAGTACTTCATCGTGCGGTGCCAATACAGCTGAAATTATTACTACGGTAAATCCATTGCCGATTGCTACATTAAATGTATCGCCATCAAATACGGTTATTAGTGGAACAATGCTCACTTTTACCGGTGGCGGCGGAACTGAATATGAATTCTCGGTAAATAATATTGTACAACAATCCCGTAGCATAACCAGCACCTATAATACGGATGCACTGGTTGATGGAGATGTGGTGAGTGTGGATGTATATGATGGAAATAATTGTGTATCAACGGCAAGCATCAACCTTACTGTTTATGATGGTGTATTACCTTTAACATTAGAAACCAGTGCTTCAGCCTATTGTTCGGATAGCAACGAGGATATTTACATCTATCTGGTTGGTAATCCGCAAGTTGGTGTGTCGTATGCCTTGGTTGATGATCTTACAGGTGTTGCCATAGATACTATTGAGTACACCGGAACGGAGGATTTGAGATGGCAACATGTTAATATAGATGGCAGCAAATCGTATAGGGCCATAGCATTTTACAATGGCTTGCCTGATGCGCCTGTTAGTATGTTAAATAGCCCACAAACTATTACACAAAATCCTTTACCTGATAGTTATACACTCAGCTCACCAAGTGGTAGCCCGGTAACCGGTTGTAATGGTGGTGCCGGACATGATATTACCCTTTCCGGAACACAACCGGACTTTATTTATAGATTACTGGTTGGTGGAACGGAAGTTGACAGCCAGATAGGAACAGGTTCGTCAATTGATTTTACCGCTAACCTCGTTGTTGGTTTTTATACCATCCAGGCTGAGGATAATATTACCGGATGTACCAAAATGATGGATGGCTCCTTCGAGATTGTTAGTGACGTTGCGGAAGTAGCTTTTGAACTTTCAGTAGTAAATCCTGCCGATCCAACCGACCTTACCGATGGAAGATATTGTGCCGGTGGTGCCGGGGTTGAATTGCAGTTAGACGGATCGCTGGATAACACAGTAAACTACAAATTATATTTAGATGGTGCAGATACCGGAGTTTCGGTACCGGGTGTAAACGGACCGATTTCATTTGGCACAGTTACAGCCGAGGGGGTTTACACAGTCCGTGTAGAGTCCGCTTCCGGATGTCAGTTCCCTATGACCGGGCACGCAGATGTGCGCACCGTACCTGTACCGGCTCAATTTAATTTGATTACCGATAATGCAATGGATAATACAAGCGGCCATTATTGTGAAGGCGCAAGTGGTATTACCATTAGCATCGACGGACAGCAAGAGGATATTGAATATCGTTTATACCGCGATGGTAATTTTATCGAAATGCTGATCGGCATTGATACGCCGGCAGCTCCACTCATATTTTCCGGGCCATTGAGTAACGAAGGTATATATACGGTGGAAGCTTCCGTGCCCATGGTGGGTTGTTCAACTCCGATGGCCAATACAATTGAAGTGGTAATAGATCCTTTACCTAGCGAATATGAAATTTATAACGATGTAAACGAATATTGTACCGGTGAATCAACTATGATTTACATGAATGATTCGGAAGCCGATGTGGAATATACCTGGGAAGAAATTAACTCAGGCAACAGAGGCACATGGCAAAATGGCAACAACAGCAGGCTTGAGTTTACAATTAATGCCACGGGCGACTATAATATTATAGCCCAGCGTACGGATGGAATAACCTCATGTACTTCAACCATGCTAAACGGCCCCATATCAATTACCGAAAAACCATTGCCTATGGATGTGGCACTTTTGCTGGCAGATCCTGGAACAGGTTGTGATAACGGTGATTCATTGTATGTTGAAAGCTCCGAACTTGGTGTAACCTACGTGCTTGTAAAACAAGTGGGTACCGATTATTATCCTGCCATAGGTATTCCAAGCATTACCGGGGATGGAAACGATGTAGGTTTTGAACGTGTAGTGGATGCTAATGCCACCTATGGGGTGCAAGCTATCAAAGAAGGATGCTCTATCTATGCTTCTTCTACGCTTATAGTTGATGTAGCAGGTGCGATTACCAAACAACAGGTTACCGGTTCGGGCGAAATTTGTAACGGCGACCCGGGTGTACAATTTGGGTTGGCTGCTACCGAAGTAGCCGTAGATTATGAGCTTTGGAAAGCAGGCGATCTTGCGCCATTGCAAACAATAAGCGGTACGGGTAATGCTATACAATTTAACGAGGCCATCGAGGAAGGTGAGTACTACGTGATGGCTCGTAATGGACTTTGCGATACAGAAATGGCCAACAGGGTAAACCTGAATGTGAATCCTTTACCAGTAGCTTTTGCGATGTTCGGATCGGGTGCAACATGTGATTTGACAAACGATGGTGCTATGTTGGGTGTGGTTCAATCCGAAGCAGACTTTACCTACAGACTCCAGTTGGACGATGGTTCAGGTAGCTTGAGTATTCTGGCTCAGATACCCGGAAGGACAGATGAGGATTCACTTAAATATAAAGTGAACCAGGAAGGAATTTATACATTCATGGCCATTAGCGATCAAGGCTGTACCTCAAATATGAATGGAAGCGTTACAGTGGCAGAAAGTCCCGCACCTTTAGATCAAATCATCGATCCAACAGTGAGAACAACGTATTGTGGAAGTGAAAAGGGGGTTGAGCTCAGGCTTACGGATAATGAGTTAGATGTTACTTATCAGGTGAAGGATGCCAGTGGTACGGTAATATCGGAGGTAACAGGAACAAATGCAAGCGGTACAGCACAAGAACTGGCTTTCCCTGATTTAGTCCCGGAAGGTGTATATACCATCCACAAGTCAAGAGGTGGTGATGCATGTGTAAGTTTAGCCAATGCTGGTAATTTAGTGAACATATTATTGGAACCCCTACCTGCTATGCATAAGCTTGTAGCCGATAACGAAAGGGTTTGTGGTGGTGAGGCTATGATCTATCTCCAGGGATTCGATCCCGGAAGAAATTATCGTATCCAATCTACTGTAGGCAATATTTTAGATACGATTACAGGAGCCGTTAGAGATTCTATTTGGTGGACGGTAAACGAACCGGCCGGAAGTTCCGAAATATATGAAGTAATCGCCATGTCAAACAGCGGCGCATGCGATGTTTCCATGGGAACAGTGCGTGTTGAGTTTAATAATGCACCGGATGAGTTTGTAACCTTCACCCAATTTGGCTCAGATTCTGCTACCAAAGGAAAGGATTCTTATTGTGAAGGCGACGAAGGATTAAGAATTGGAATTGAAAATTCGCAACAGGGTGTAGCATACCTGCTTCATAACCTAATGGACATGGAAAATGCCCTCGATGTTATTGTAGGTAACAATAGCGAGCAGCTTTACACAAAACAATTAACCGGTGGAGAGTATATCGTAAAATCAATATTATATTCTACTGGTTGTGAGTTAATAAGTGAAGATACCGTTAAGGTTATAGAAAATCCATTGCCAGACACAACATACTTATTGTCCTGTACTAAACCCGATGCAGGAGATTGTTATGTAGGCGACTTTGTAACCATGGATGGAAGTGAAACAGGTATAAATTATACATTATACAAAGGATGGGACACAAACACAATTTATGGTCAGATTCGTCAAGGAGATGGAAGTGCTATTGTGTTCGATGATATTGAAATCCTTTCCGGCGGAACCTATAAAGTGATGGCAACGAATCCCGTTACAGGATGTAGTGCCTCTGTAGCAGATAATGTTAAATTCTTTGATTCACCGCTTATTGCGATCGATGATAGTCTTAGCATTGAAAATAAAGCGCTCACAGGCAGTATTTTAGTCCACACAAACGACATCCTAAATCAATCGGTAGATATTGTTCAGGATTCAGATAATCAAGGCAATATACGATTCGCATTGTTGGAAGGCTTCGTGGATAGCTTAAATAATGTTGTGCTTAATAAAAAAGGAAATCCTGTTAAAACTATTGGTGTAGCTTCAATAGATACCATAAGCGGTGCATTAACTTACGAAAAGCTGCCTAATTTTTATGGCCTCGACTCAGTAAGGTACGTCATACGGAATATTGATTACATGTATCGTACAGATACGGCTATGGTTTATTTTTATGCTGGGAACAAAGAGATCGAGGAGGATAAAACATTCTTAATACCTAATGCCTTTTCGCCTAATGGGGATGGCTTTAACGATTATTTTAGAATTGTTGGTATCAATAAAAATGGGGTGACAGCAACTAAATCAACACTCGAAGTCTTTAACCGATGGGGAACCATGGTATATCGCTCCAAAGACACCACCTATGGTGAGGATGGTAATTGGTGGGACGGCACCTCATCCGAGGCCAGTATGTTTTCTATTGGCAGCGACTTGCCAAACGGTACATATTTCTATGTGTTCAAGGTGGAGGTGAATATAGGTGACAGGGTAGAAACTAAAGAATACAACGGATATATAGAGTTACGCAGATAACCCACTGTGAGGGGAGCATTAAATACAATTGTTGAATAATTGAACTGACCATGATATATATGCCATTTAAAAAAGCAATTATTAGTTTTATTTTGCTGTTGGCCACAAGTGCTGTCTACGGGCAGGACATGGTGCAATTTAACCATTACATTGCCAACCAGGGTTTGTTAAACCCCGCGTATAACGGTACACGCGATGTTATAAGCGGACTGTTGATACACCGTAGCCAATGGGTGGGTTTTGATGGTGCTCCCATGAATCAGGCCTTAAACGTGCATGGTCCCATCGAGGATACCAACCTGGGTGTTGGGGTAAGCATAATGAACGACAATATTGGTTTCTCCAATAATTTCGATGCCATGGCAGCGGCTTCCTACAAGTTGATGATCGATCGTGAAAAATTTCTTTCTTTTGGCTTGCAACTTGGTGTCAGTTCACGTGTGTACGATGGCAACAAGGCTATCACCGAACAGTTTGGCGATCCGCTTTTTAATGGAA
This sequence comes from Saccharicrinis carchari, assembly GCF_900182605.1. Lineage (NCBI taxonomy): Bacteria > Pseudomonadati > Bacteroidota > Bacteroidia > Marinilabiliales > Marinilabiliaceae > Saccharicrinis > Saccharicrinis carchari. Next base: position 1,174,672 of record NZ_FXTB01000001.1, on the reverse strand, counting down.
AGGAATCCAAGCTCGGGATGAATGTGGGTTTTGGAACTTATTTTTATGGCGAAAATTATTTTGCCGGTTTCTCCGTACCCAAAATGTTCTCCAATAATTTCGACGAAGGGGAAGAAACGTATAAAAATACGCTCGACCTAAAAAATATGCACATGTATCTCTATGGAGGCTACGTAATTGACTGGGACGGTGTCAAGATTAAGCCAACGTTGCTGCTAAGGGAAGTTTATGGGGCACCACTGCAATTCGATGTTTCGGCCAATGTGCTGGTTGCCGATGCCCTTTGGTTGGGACTTTCGTACCGTTCCGTTTCGGAGATGGTGTTTTTATCGGAATATGTTATCAACCGCCAGTTTACCGTACGCTATTCCTTTGATTACGCGCTGAGTTCCATAAATAAATATGCCAAATATGGATCACATGAAATAGGTATCCAGTTCGATTTTACCTTTAACAAAAGAGCCGGTATGCGATCGATCAGATATTTTTAAACGAATTATTACTCAATTATTTGTAACCCTTAACCCTTTGTGCCTGTAAACAACACATAAACAGGGCATGCTTTCTGATTATAGAATTAATATCTTTGTATCATGAAAATTCGATATATAATTTTTTTATTGATGTTTGTGGCCGGCCATATTTTGTCGGCGCAAGGCAAATATGTAAAAAAAGGCGATAAACTTTATCATAAAGGCGAATATTATCAGGCACTTTTATCGTATACCCAAGCCAAGGAAGAAGGCGAAGAAATTAATACCGATGTTACCAAAAAAATAGCTACCTGTTATTTTGAGCTAAATGATACGCAAAGTGCATTCAATACTTTTGGCGAAGTAATGGACGAACTCTCCGGCAACGATCTGGTAACTTTTGCCAAAACACTGCAAAAAGAAGGTGGTTACGAAATGGCTATAGAATACTACCAAATGGCCAAAGCCGATGGCGTAAGAGTAGATGAGGTGGATGACTTAATAGCGGCTTGTAAATGGGCGGTTAAGCATGCCGAAATGGATCAGAACGTGCGGGTTATTCCATCTGCTATTTATACCGCCGGCCAATCCTTTGGTACGGTTTACTATAAGGATGGCGTTGTATATTCTTCGGCTCCAAAAGATACCAATAATAAAAACCTCGATAAAACCGGAAAAGCTTTTTTAGATCTTTATTATTCTGATTTGATAGACCATGAGATACAAGAGGGGCGCCTGTTTTCAGAAAAACTACAATTTCAATATCATATTGGCGCCATTGCCTTTACTTCGGATTACAACACGATGTACTACACCCTGGCCGTTAGGGTTAAAGGAGGGAACAGACTAAAAATATTTAAAGTACAATACGATGGTAAGGATTGGGGTAAATCCGAGGAGCTTCCCTTTAACAGCATCGATTATGATTGTGTTATGCCGGCGGTATCTCCCGACGACAAGTTTTTGTATTTTGTATCGAATAAAAAAGGGGGCTATGGCGGCAAAGATATCTACAAGGTAGAAAGACTAAGGGGTGGAGCATACGGTACAATGAGTAACCTGGGCCCCGAAGTTAATACCTATGGAAACGAGGAGTTTCCTTCTATTAACAAAACCAATGAGTTGTTTTTCTCATCCGATGGCCATATCGGTTATGGTGGTTTGGATATTTTTAAATCGGAGTTTAAAAATGGCAAATGGCAAAAACCGCAAAATCTGTTGCTACCTTTTAACTCACCTAAAGATGACTTTGCTTATACCATCAACCCCAAAGACCCCAGCAGAGGTTTTCTGTCGAGTAATAGAAGGGGAGCCAACGACGATATATTTTATGTAGAACTATTGCAACAAGAAAAGGAAGAAACTCAACAGGACAATCCGGAGGTGGGTGATGTGATAGAAATAGCGGCCTTACCGGAGGTGAAAGAGGAACCAGCAGAAACAGCAAGCAACTTATCTGTTTTTCCAATGGCTGTAGCTGCTAAAATAAAATCTACCTTTAACAATGAAGTAGCACAAGGGGTTCAGGTTCAGGTGCTAGATAAAAACAGCGCTACGCTTATAGGTACAGCGGTTTCGGATGCGAAAGGTAATTTTAATATCAGCATCCCCGATAAGTTTAAAAAAGAGGGGCAAGTATTTGAACTGGTATTTACAAAGGAGGGTGAGTTTAACCCAAAACGAATGATAGTGGATATTTCAGAGATTAATGATATTAACCAAAACGGAATAGCACTAACCCCAATGTTCAACGATACCGTACTCGACGACATTAGTGGAATGATACTGTACTATAACGGTACCGAGCTGCTAGAAGAAAGTAAAAGAACTTTGGAGAGGCTGGCTGGCTATCTGCAAAGTAATCCGCAGATTGTAGTTAAGCTGAATACTCATTCCGATGCCAGGGGCAGTAAATACGATAACCTGTTGAAAACGCAAAAAATGGGCGAAAAGGTGCAGCAAATGCTACAGGATAAAGGAGTAGATGAAGAATCAACTATACCACGTGGTTATGGCGAACGTTATATCGTTAACAGGTGTAAGCGCGGTGTACTCTGTAGCGAAGAGGAACAGCAGAAAAACAAGCGAATAGAAGTAATTGTTTGGAAAGTTAAAGAATAAGGATAGAGATGAAAAGGAATTGTATTTTAGCCTTAATATGGCTTGTTTGTTTAACGGGGATGCAGGCACAGCAGCGTAAGGATAAGTTAGCTTCTCTGCGAACTTCAAAAACCATTGTAAGCGTATCTTCCGTACCCGAAACTGACGATTACGCCATACAGATTATAGCATTAAAATATCCTGCAGGCGAACCCTCTTTTTTTAACAATATTGAGCAGGCGCGTGAGTTTTCATGTGCCGATGGTTATGTGCGTTATACCGTGGGTACTTTCCCTACCTATGCCAAAGCCAAAAATGAGCTCGTGTACTATAAAGATTTGGGGTATGTAGAGGCTTTTGTTGTGAACACGGCAAAATATCAACTCAAAAATAAAATAAAGCGGGGTTTTAAACCTGATCCTAACAAACGTTACACCATACAATTAAGTGCATTTAGATTTCCGGTGTACCTCAGCCATTTTAAAGGTGTAGAGGATGTGAAAGAATTTTATTTAAAAGATAAGATCTATCGCTATACCGTAGGGAGTTATTCGTATAAAGATGCCGTAGCACAATTGGCCAATATCAAAGCCATAGGATATAAGGATGCCTATGTGGCAGAGCTGGATGCGTATTTACCCTATCAAATAGAATAGAAGAAACATAGGTGATAAAAAGGAGGTGTAAGTCCTGGGCTAGGAATGAAGATAGGCCAAAGCTCCATTAATGAAATTATTTTACACAGCGTTACATAATTTTTTAGAAGATCGGGATAGACTCTGAGGACAATTGTTTTACGCAATGATTATGTGAATCTGATACATCGCGTGCCGCTGGGTACGTATTGTGGATAGTTATTCCTGCCAAAGAGAAACCCAGTCCCGTATGGGACGGCACATTTGCCAAGCCTATCAATATTAACAAAAAACTAGCAGTAATTGGTTTTTACACTCTGCGCTCTTTTTCACCGTTTTTTATTACATTTGCACCAATAGCAAGTCAGTCTATCGCCGCTTAATTGAGGAGGAAAGTCCGGGCAATACAGGGCGCCATGCTTCCTAACGGGAAGATACTCGTGAGGGTATAGTAATGCAACAGAAAACAACCGCCTAACTACGGTTCGGTAAGGGTGAAAAGGTGGGGTAAGAGCCCACCGGTACTTGTGGTAACACAGGTAGCCGTGCAACTAATGGATTGCAAGACCAAATATATCACAATTTCGGAAGATACAGGGTGGTCCGCCTTGGTGCGAAAGCAATTGTGAGGGGTAGGTTGCTTTAGCTTATTAGCAATAATAAGCATAGACAAATGATAGACCGCTCATGTATGAGTGACAGAACCCGGCTTATCGACTTGCTATTTTTTTCTTCTTTTATCTTTCAAGTAATTTATAATGAAAGAATCTTTCTCAAAAATTATTCAATATCTCACCGAGGATATGTGGAGGATCCAGAAAGTGGAGCTCTCACGTCCGCATTCTATCATCATAAATATACTTCGAATTCTCTATTTATCTGTCAAGGGTTTTATTAAAGATAAATGTCAGCAAAAAGCATCGGCATTAACTTTTTACTCCCTCATGTCGGTAGTGCCGCTGATGGCTCTGTTGTATGGAATAGCGCTGGGTTTCGGTTTCGACGAAACCTTAAAACAAGAGTTAAGCAATAGAATGGTAGGTCAAAAAGAAGTGCTCGAGTACATACTACGTTTGGCCGAGATGTATATCAAAAGCACCAAGAGCGGAATAATCATAGGTGTGGGACTGGTTATATTGTTTTGGTCGGTAATGCAGATGTTGGGTAATATTGAACAGAGTTTTAATGATATATGGGAAGTAAAACGGGCGCGTAATTTTGCACGCAGGTTTACCGATTATATTGCTTTGGTTTTGGTAGCCCTGTTGTTTTTGATTTCGAGCAGTAGTATGATAGTATTCGTATCGAGTACATTTAACGATTACTCCGCACTCAGCTATTTTGGCCGTATCGTTTCATCCACGCTGCCTTATGTACTTATCTGTATTGTTTTTACCATGTTAATATTGATTATGCCTAATACCAAAGTTAATTTTCTTTCGGCTTTGGTAGGTGGTGTGGTGGCTGGTGTGCTGTTTCAGGTGCTTCAGTATTACTTTATTCATTTTATGGTGGGAGTATCCCGTTACAATGCCATTTACGGAAGCTTTGCCGCGTTGCCGCTGTTTTTAATATGGATGCAATCCAGTTGGCTCATTGTAATGTTTGGGGCCGAAATATCATTTTCGGTGCAAAACGTAAATAGTTACGAGTTTGAAATAGATACTAAAAATGCAAGTGCCGAATATAAAAAGCTGGTGGCTTTGTTAGTGAGTTATAATGCCGTTAAACGCTTTGAAGCCGGCAAGGAGCCACTAACGCCAATGGAGTTATCAGTAGAACTGAAGCTGCCTATCCGACTGCTTAACGAGATATTATTTGAGCTGGTGAAATGCAAGGTATTGGTGGAGGTGTCCGGTGACGCCAATGAGCCCGCAACCTTTCAGCCTGCCTTAGATATAAACCGACTTCAGGTGAGCACCGTACTTAATATGATTGAAGAACATGGAAGTGAAAACCTTCATTTTGAAGAAACCGAAGGCTTAATCAAAGTAAAAAAAGTAGCGGATCATTTTAAGCAATTGCGCGATAAGTCTGAAAAGAACGTTCTCCTAAAAGATTTGTAGCATCTAACTTTCTGTTGAAGCTTCATGACAAAGTAAAGATGCGCTCTATGTTTCTCCAATACCTGAGTAGGCAGGGCGTCGCCAGACCTTGATTTGGCTTGGCAGTATTTACCTCGAACGCTAGCTTTTGAACTTTTGTGAACTTTGCACACTCAAATCATTTCCATTCCGGTATCCGGCCCGGGAGTGTGGGATGCAATTAAATCATCCATCATTTTTCGTAGCTTAGGCATTTCATTTCCCCTGCCACCCATGTCTTCTGGGGGTATATCCTCCGTTAATTTTCCCCAGTTGGCACCGCTATCTGTCAATTTATATACGGCCGATTCCGGGCCGCCCCCTATCTTGGTATGCACATGCCTGCGCCGCTGCTCTGTTGTGGGGGAGTATATTTGGCCTATCGTTTAAAGGAGCATAGGCATCTTACTATACTAACAGGATAACATAGCGGTACATTGAGAAGTGATAAGTATAAAAGATTGGATTTTATGACGGAAAAGCCAATTGCAAAGTATGTTATATATTGAAAGTAAATGACCCTGTTTTCTACCATTGGCAGTCAGGAAACCGGCAGACATAAAAGAGACAATAAAAGGCAGCCTGCCCGTGCAAGGGATGTATCTGTTTGCTATTTACCTCCCTGACTTGCATTTGTATTGAATAGAAAAAGAGCTACCGACCGAAGTGGGTAGCTCTTTTATGAAGGCCGCATCAGAAGTTGATTATTTAAACTCCTGTAAACAGGATTTGAGTGCATCCGATCCGCAGTAATCCTCCGTATCGCGAACGATAACCCTAAGGTGAGGCCCGCCTTTGGATCAGACAGCTTTACTCGGTTCTATTATAGTGTTGAGTTTAACAATCTAGGTCAAACTGATGCGGTTTACCTTTGTAATACCTTAAAACAAATATAGGATTAATTTTCAAGTTAACCAAAGTTTTACAAGCGATTTGAGCGGTTTTACATCTTTGCTGGTTAAAATAATTTTTTTCCTATTTTTACCACAAAAGGCAGCTATGCTTTTATATTAAATGGATCAGAATTATAAGGCTGTTATGTACACCATTATCGACATTGAAACAACTGGCGGGACTTTTAAAAAGGGTAAGATTACCGAAGTAGCCATTTATTTGCACGATGGAAAAAAAGTGGTCGATGAGTTTGTTTCTTTGATTAATCCTGAACAATTTATTCCGGCCTACATTACCCAGCTTACCGGTATAAGCAACCAGATGGTTCAGGAGGCCCCTAAGTTTTACGAGGTAGCCAAACGTATTGTTGAAATTACGCAAGGTAGCGTTTTTGTAGCACACAATGCGGTTTTCGATTATGGTTTTATAAAAAGCGAATTCGAGGCTTTGGGTTATCCGTTTGAAAGGGAAACACTATGTACAGTTAAGTTGAGCCGTAATTTAATGCCGGGATATTCGTCCTACAGCTTGGGTAATTTATGCGATAAACTGGGTATATCCAATAATGCCCGACATAGAGCAGCGGGGGATGCTTTAGCTACAGTAGCATTGTTTGAGCTTTTATTGAAGAAAAATGGGGGTGTACTATTGCCTGTGGAAGGAAATAATTTTTTTTCGATAAAAGGTTTACATCCACAACTGAACGTCGAAAAGTTAACTCACCTACCGCATAAAACAGGAGTGTATTATTTGTATAACCATAAGGCTGAACTTATATATATAGGCAAAAGTAAGGATATTAAGCAAAGAGTGCTTACACATTTAGGTAATCCCAAGGCACAAAAAGCGCAGAAAATGAAAGCGGAAGTGGCCGATGTGGATTATGAGCTTACCGGTAGCGAACTACTTGCTCTATTAAAGGAGTCGGCCGAGATAAAACAGAATAAACCCTTATATAATAAAGCGCAACGCAAAAACCGCTTTCATTACGGACTCTTTTCCTTTACCGACAGAAAGGGCTATATCCGCTTTAACATTGCCCGCAACGATGGCCGTATAAGCCCTATCAGCTCTTTTGAATCGGCGAAAAATGCTAAAGACTTTTTGTTTGCTAAAGTAGAGGAATATGGATTGTGTCAAAAGCTATGTGGACTGTCTGACTCGGCCACGGCCTGTTTTCAGTACCAGTTAAATATTTGTAAAGGTGCCTGCGTTGGCGAGGAGCCATGCCATAAATACAATAGCAGAGCGCAGGAACTAATTGAACTGCTGCGGTACAAATATGATAGTTTTTTGCTGACGGATAAAGGTAGAGATGTGGACGAGCTTTCAGTAGTTGTGGTAAAAGAGGGCAGGTACATGGGTTTTGGATGGGTAGCTAAGGATGCCGCTTTCAGCTCGCTCGACGAAGTGGTGCAGGGAATTACTTTGTACAGCGACAATCAGGATGCCCGAATACTTATAAACCGCTTTGTAAACGATAATAAGCAGGTAACCGTGCGAAAATTTTAAACGATATAAACTAATCAATGTCGCATTTTTTCAAGTTCCAAAATATGGGTTAATGTATTGATAGTAAGGTTTTAGTAAGCAAGCCTAACCTCTAATTTCTAACTCTCTAACCTCTACTTTCTAACTTCTAATTTCTAACCTCTAATTTCTAACTCTCTAACCTCTACTTTCTAACCTGTAACGATCTAATACATCAATACTCATCCTTTTTAACAATAGCTCGTTCGTGTGCTCCTATGGCCACTACATCTTCATCCGTTGTAAATAGGGCAAAGTCAAAAAATAATTTATTGCCTTCAACAAACTTAAGATGTACCGAGCAGGTAACTTCCTCTCCGGCGGCCATAGGTATTAGATGTTTCATATTTATCTCGGCACTCACCGTGGTTTTTTCCTTTCCAATTAAATCCTGTATCAAGGTGCATATTACCTTTTCTATCAATACAATTAACGATGGGGTAGAGGCGTAGGCTACCTGGCTTGTTTTTAATGTGGAAGCCAAATCCTGCTCGGTAATAGTGTATTTTTGCGATAAGTTTAATCCGGGGCTAAGTGAGTGCGTCATAATTTTATTTGGTTTTTAATAAGAGATATGTTCTGCTATCTTAGTTTGCCTCAAACTTACTCAATTGTCTGCTTTTTAGCAACTTATACATAGGTAATGTCTGTTCAAGGGTTTGGGAAAAACGGGCGATCAGACAAGCACCATTTTAAAATTTATAAAAATGGTATTACTTATTCAAAGGATGAAACTAAACTAAATTGTTTTTTACGACCACTATTGTACCGTTATTGTTCCTCTCATTGTTGCCCAATGCCCCGGGAAAGTGCATATATAGTCGTAAACACCGGGGGTATCGAGCCGAAAAGTAATAGAATCAGTTTCGCCCGGTCCTAATAATTTAGTGTGTGCAATAATGGAAGATGCTAAATTTGCAGGGATATAATCATCGTCCTTGGCCTTTATAGCTTCCGTGCCAAAATTAGCTACATCAGTTCCCAAAGTCAGCACTACTACATTATGTCCCATAGCTTCTTTAGGTAATTGACCTACATTGTTTAGTGTCAATATAATTTTCTGGCCGGCTTTCACTTTAACTTTGGTATCGCCGGTATACTTCATGTTATCATGACCTTCTAATTCGATTGTTACTGATTCCAAAACTTCGGTCGTAGGCATGCTTGCAGATTCGGATGCTTGTTTGTTATCCTTGGTTTGACTTCCACCACAGGCGGATAATAGCATAAATACAGTTACAGCTAAGGCTAAGAATATTTTTTTCATGTTTTTTAATGTTGGTTTAACTGATAAAACAGACTGTGGTTCAAATTGTTTTACAATTAATTTTTATCAAACCGTTGTTGCATGATTTTACACCACGTTTACTTCTTTATTTATCTCTATACCAAACTTCAACTTAACTGATCTTTCTATTTCCAGTGCCAGCGCCAACATTTCTTCACCGGTAGCTTTACCGGTTTTATTAATAAGTACCAGCGCTTGATTTTTATGTACTGCTGCATTACCCATACTTTTCCCTTTCCACCCGCATTGTTCTATCATCCATCCGGCAGGTATTTTGGCAAATTGATCATCCACTTTATAAATGGGTGCATCAGGGTAATCAAGAGCAATGGCGTTGGCTACCGCGCTTTTTACAACGGGGTTTTTAAAAAAACTACCTGCATTACCTACTAATTCAGGATCGGGCAGTTTGGATTCCCTGATATTAATAATGGCTTGCCGCGCATTTTTTAATGTAGGTTTGCCTAACCTAAATACCTCTTCTTTTACACCGGCATAATCCGTTTTTATTTTTCCCTGCTTGCCAAGTACAAATTCAACGGAGGTAATAATGGTTTTTCCTTTTAGCTTATTTTTAAAAATACTGTTTCTGTACGAAAAATCACATGCGCTGTTTGTGAAGCTAAATGGCTCCAGAGTGTCTAAAAAAATACCGTTTACCCGGGTGATAACATTCATTATTTCGGTGCCATAGGCTCCAATGTTTTGCACCGGCGAAGCTCCAACGTTACCGGGTATCAACGAAAGATTTTCGATGCCGTAGTAACCCTTATCCACACTCCAGGCCACAAAACTGTCCCAGTCGATACCGGCACCGGCTTCTACCCATACGCTTTGTTCGTTTTGTTTTATAATACGGATGGATTGGATGTCGGGCTTTAAAATAAATCCCTTAAAATCGGACTTAAACAGTACGTTGCTACCACCACCTAAAATAAAAAGTGGCTGCTTACGAAGTAGCGGGTTGGTGAGTACCTGAATTATTTCATCGCTATTTTTGGGAGCCGAAAAATAATCGGCATACACGTTAAAATGAAATGTGTTGTGCGGTTTTAAAGCGTAATGTTGTATAACCATTCTTTTTTATGCCTTTTTCGAGTCGGTATAATATTTCTCGGAGTAATATCCGTAACCTCCTATTTTGCTATTTAAATCGTTAAGTACAATGCCGGTAGGAGGTACCTCATCATCCATAAGGTTTTGAAGGGTATGTTTAAATTGTTCTTTAACCGTTTTATTGGCTCTAACAACAAAAAGATGGCAATCGCTGTATTCAAGTAATAAACGGGCATCCGCTACCAGGCCTATGGGTGGCGAATCTACAATCACCACGTCAAAAATCTCTTTTATTTCCGTAAAGAACCGTTGTGTATGGATTCCGGATATGAGTTCAGAGGGGTTGGGTGGAATAGTGCCCGAAGGAACGATGGTAAAATTATCCGCACCGCCCGGATACATAATCTCATCTATTTGAGCTTGACCTATCAGATAATTAGACAAGCCCTGTTCATTTTCGTGTCTAAACAATTCTGTAAGTCTGGGCTTGCGGAGATCAAAACCCACCAAAACCGTTTTTTTTCCGGAAATGGCAAATGCGGATGCCAGATTAAGGGCGCAAAAAGTTTTGCCCTCACCGGTATTGGTAGAGGTAATGGTGAGAACAAGCTTACCGTTTTCCGGTGTCAAATACTTTAGCTTGGTACGCAAGGCCCTAAACGATTCGGATGTACTCGATAAAGGTTCGGCTTTAATCACCATATTACCTGTGCCTTTATATTGAGGTATATATCCTAAAATGGTAGTGCGCGGTGCCAGGGAAGTTAAATCATTCCGGTCTCTGATTTTATTATTCAGATATTCCTTTAAAACTACGATACCTACGGGTAGCAAGAAAGCCAAAAGAATGGCTTGTTGCTTATTTTTTGATTTGTTTGGCGATACGACACCTACAATACTGGCGTCATCTAAAATTTCATTGTCGGGTGTATTGGAAGCTTTGGTTATTTGTGTTTCCGATTTTTTTTGCAGCAGAAAGGTATAGATGGCATCGTTTAGTTTGTAATCTCTTTCTATATCTAAAAACAATCTTTCGTTTTCCGGCAAATCGTTCATCCTTGCAGCCAAATGTGACATTTGATCTTTTATTTTTTTCTTTTCAAGTGCTACGTTTTTTAGTATTTTATGTAGTGCAACTAAAAGGTTTTGCTTGCTCAGATTTATTTTCTGATTCATTTCGGCCAGCAGTGGATTATGGGTGTTGGTTTGTGCTTGTAACAGGGATAGCTCATTGTGCAAACCCAGGAGCTCGGTAACCAATGAAGTAACAAAGGCATTGCTTTCAATCGAAAATATGGGCAGTAAATAATCATCGCTTAACGGTTCACTTTCCAGGTGCTTGCTTAGCCTGGTGTAGTAGCTTTCGCTCACTTGCAACAAACCCAGTTGCTTTTCGTATTCAAAGTAACGTTCGGCAAGTCTTTCTGAAAGTTCGGTAGGGGCGCTAAACACATTGTTACGTTTAAAATCTATCATTTTACGCTGTGCCTGGCGCAAGGTGTCGGCCACTTGTTTAAGTTGTGTTTCAATAAAAGCGATGGTTCTTTTGGCAATTTCATTTTTACGCTCCAGGCTTTGTTCCAGATACACAAAGGTCAGGGCATCTAAAAAAGCATTAATCTTATGGGGATTAGTGCCCGTTGAAGATATGTAAATGATGGAGCTTCCCTCCTTATAGGGGCTTACCTGAATCTTTCCCCGATAAGCGGCGGCCAGCCAGTCGTGCGATCTGAAATAAAAATAATAGCCCACCTGGGAGGATAAAGCAGAGGAGGTATGGATGGTAAACCTGCAAAAAGGCGTATCTATCCAATCCCCTATTTTAACAATTTTCTCGTATGTGACGGCACCACTGGCACCTTGGTTTTTTTCGTTGGCAAAGGTGTGCAGCGTGGCATTTTCGGTTTTTATACTAATTTTTACTCGCGATTCATCTATGGGTTCAATGTGTATGGGGGTATTCAGCAATTGTACGTGGGAGGAGTCCATGGTTATAACAAAAGGACTTTTTTGGTACATATCTGTATCTTTAAAAACCCCGTTGCTGTATATGTCAATAGCAAAATCGAGTCTATCGATAGCGCGTTTAACTATTTTTTTTGATCGTAATATAATGGTTTGGTTTTCAATACTTTTTGTTTCAGGCGAAAGACCAAACCCTTCAATGATCTCTGCTCCGGATACCGTTCTTTTTTCGTCGCTTTTAAGCATTATGGTTACCGAACCTTTGTATACAACCGGAGTATATCGGTGGTATATATATGTTAATCCTGTAAACAATGGAAAAGATATGAGCAAAAAATACCAGTTTTTTTTAAATAGCTGAAATATCTTCCGAATATCCGGCATAGTACTTTCCGTTACCGGTGCTTTTGAATGGGAATAGTTGCTATCGCTATGTTTTTGCACGTAAATAAATTTTTTTTTGACTTAGTTTGATGTTGTTTAAGCCTGCGTGAGAATTAATCATTGGGCTGCCGGTTATTACCTTTAACCCACAGGTTTTTTATAATACGGGCTTGGTGGACGTTTGTTGTATTTTACAAGTTATAAAAAGATTGTACATCTGTTTTTAAGCTATCCAACGCTTTTTTAAAGTGATAATTTGCTGTGTTGGGAAATTGTTCCAGGATTGTTTTCCCGAGTGCCATGGAGGCATCTCCCGGTTTCACCATGTTGGCCGATATATTTACCGTTTTTATCATTTCTTCTTTTGCGTTGCGTACCATCATCCAGGTGCGGGGAGGTAAATGAACCTGCATAGCCATATTGTGCTCATATTCTGTACGTATGGCTTTTAGCAGGTTGGCTTGTAATTCTTTTACGGTACGTGCATGCGGTTGTTCGCGTATAATGATAGATTCGGCGCTTATCCGTTCCAAAAACAAAGTGAGTCTTTCGTAAGCCGCAATCCGCATAGGTAACGAATTCATATTCTGACCCATAAGTAATTCTTGTTTCCTTCGATCATTTTCGCTTTTTAAAAACCATCGTACCAACAACAAAGTAAAAATAAGCATCACCATGCTTGGCACGGTATATCTGATCAGTTCAAGAAAAACCTCCATAATCCGGGAAAATATTACTTTTGTAACGCTATCATTAAATTATGCCGTGAAAATAGTGGTAATTGAAATGATTTGCAAGCCTGTAAAGCGATTGTGTAATGGCAAGGAACCAATATATAACTAAAATTCTAATTTGATTATCGATATCACAACGGAGGGTATTTAATTTGGGTAATCCTCACCGTGGAAAAAACCTCCATGATAAAACTTTATTTTTATGATACATATTTCTGAAAGATTGGCCAATGTAAGCGACTCAGCCACATTGGCCATGTCGCAAAAAAGTCGTGAATTACAAGCGCAAGGTCATAATATTATCAACCTAAGTATAGGTCAGCCCGATTTTAATACACCCCGGCATATTAAAGAGGCCGCCAAAAAAGCGATTGACGATAATTACTCAAAATATACACCCGTTCCCGGCCTGCCATTGATACGTGAGGCGGTGTGTGCCAAGTTAAAACGCGATAATAAGCTATTGTTTGAACCCTCGCAAATCGTAGTTTCTAATGGAGCTAAACAGTCCATTGCCAATGTTTTACTTAGCTTGGTAGGGCTGGGCGATGAGGTGATTGTGCCGGCTCCCTATTGGGTAAGTTATATTGAGATGGTAAATTTGGCTCAGGGTACAAATGTGGTTATAAAAGCCGGGTTACAACAGGATTTTAAAATTACCCCTGCACAGTTAGAGAAGGCCATCACACCACGTACCAAAGTATTTTTATTTAGTTCTCCGAGCAACCCTACGGGCAGTGTATATTCCAAATCTGAATTAAAAGCCCTGGCCGATGTGTTTGCCAAATATCCCCATGTTATTGTTGTTTCCGACGAAATTTATGAGCTCATTAACTTTGGAGGTAAACATGAGAGCATAGCCCAGTTTGAGGAAGTCCGCGACCGTGTGGTGGTGGTGAATGGGGTATCCAAAGGTTATGCCATGACGGGTTGGCGCATTGGTTATATAGCTGGCCCGCAATGGATAGCCGGAGCCTGTAATAAGTTACAGGGGCAGTATACATCGGGCGCATGTGCCATTTCGCAGGTGGCAGCCGCAGCCGCATTGACACAAACACAAGAACCATCCCATAAAATGAAAGAAGTATTTTTACGTCGTCGAGATATGGTGGTGCAAATGGCGCGCGAAATCAAAGGCATGAAAGTGAATGTGCCCAAAGGAGCCTTTTATCTTTTTCCGCAAGTAGATAGTTATTTTGGAACATCGTACGAGGATTTTCGGGTAGATGATGCCGATAGCTTGGCTATGTACCTCTTGCAAAAAGGAGGAGTAGCTACCGTATCGGGTGCAGCTTTCGGTAGTCCTGAATGTTTGCGTTTTTCGTATGCAGCTTCCGACGAGCAATTAGTGGAGGCCATGCAAAGGATTAAGAAAGCTTTGGAGAAATTAAGAAAAATATAAAAGGATGTTGTTACCATGCGATAACTTTACTGATAACTGATAAGAGAAGCGTGCTTTTTATTTACCCATTAATTTTTACCTTTGTGCTTTATTTTTTCAAAGGAATTTTAGGTTTCATTTAAACAATTAATACAGTGCCGGATACAAGATATATTTTTGTAACAGGGGGAGTAGCCTCGTCATTAGGTAAAGGGATTATTTCGGCTTCGCTTGCAAAGTTATTGCAAGCAAGAGGATATAGAGTTACCATCCAAAAGTTAGATCCATATTTAAATGTCGATCCGGGCACTTTAAACCCATACGAACATGGCGAGTGCTATGTAACTGAGGATGGGGCAGAAACTGATTTAGACTTGGGGCATTACGAACGTTTTTTAAACGTTCCTACTTCGCAGGACAATAACGTAACCACCGGCAGAATATATCAAAACGTTATCAACAAAGAGCGTAAGGGCGATTATCTGGGTAAAACAGTGCAGATAATACCACATATTACCGATGAGATAAAGCGTAATATTAAATTGTTGGGCACCAAGCATAAGTTCGATGTGGTGATTACCGAAATTGGTGGTACGGTGGGCGACATAGAGTCTTTACCTTATATTGAGGCAGTACGTCAGTTAAAATGGGAGTTGGGTAATCGTGCCCTTAACATACATCTAACGTTTGTACCTTATTTAAAGGCCTCGGGCGAGCTTAAAACCAAACCTACTCAGCACTCCGTTAAAGCACTGCTCGAAGCTGGTGTACAGCCCGATGTGCTGGTGCTGCGCACGGAGCATGAGCTTGGATCGGATATACGGAAAAAAGTGGCACTTTTTTGTAACGTAAATCCGGGAGCGGTTATTCAATCTATTGATGTTTCTACAATTTACGAAGTGCCTGTTAAAATGCAGGAGGAAGGCCTGGATGAGATCTGCTTGGAGAAGTTGGAACTGCCCATTGACCCGGCACCGGACTTGAAAAAATGGAAGCAATTTTTAACTAAGCTCAGCAATGCTACGGAAACGGTAACCATTGGTTTGGTGGGTAAATATGTAGAGCTGCCCGATGCTTATAAATCTATTATAGAGGCATTGACACATGCCGCCACGCACCACGACCGTAAGGTGGACGTAAAGCTGATTCACTCCGAAAACATATGTGCCAACAATGTAGAGGCAAAACTTAAGGGGCTCGATGGCCTTCTGGTAGCCCCGGGATTTGGGAATAGGGGAATTGAAGGTAAATTATATGCCGCACGCTATGCACGCGAGCACAATATGGTGTTTATGGGCATATGCCTGGGCATGCAAAGTGCCGTAATTGAATTTGCCCGCGATGTGATTGAGCTAAAAGATGCTAATTCTACCGAAATGGATCATGCCACACCCTATCCGGTTATTGATTTGATGGAAGATCAAAAAAATGTGACCGATATGGGAGGTACAATGAGACTGGGAGCCTACGAGTGTACACTAAAAGAAGGGAGTATTGCCCATGAGGCTTACGGTTCCAGTACTGCGCGCGAAAGACATAGGCACAGATACGAGTTTAATAACGATTTTTTGAAACAGTTTGAAGATAACGGAATGATGGCTACCGGTATTAATCCCGACACGGGTCTGGTAGAAATTGTGGAAGTGCCTGCTTTAAAATGGTACGTGGGCGTTCAGTTTCACCCCGAATACAGCAGTACCGTGTTAAATCCACATCCCCTGTTTATGTCTTTTATAAAGGCAGCCATTACCAGATAAAACAACTACGCTAACAATATATTTGTATATAAAATAATATAAAAAATGGATAGGAACTCCGTTACGGGTATGATACTGATAGCCATAATTCTTGGGCTATTTTGGTGGATGAATAAACCCAGTGAACAAGAAATAGAAGCTTTAAAACTACGCCGCGATTCAATTGCCCGGGTCGAAGCTCTTTCGGCACAGGAAGCTGCTCAGAAGGCCGATATAAACCAACAGGCAGTAACGCAAGAATTACAGGCAACACCCGACAGTGTACTTCACAAACGTAAAACGGATAAATTTGGTATTTTTTCGGATGCCGTGGATGGAGAGAATGAGTTTTACACCCTGGAAAATGAGTTATTAAAGGTTAAGTTCTCAAGTCGTGGTGCAAAGGTTTACTCGGTAGAGTTAAAAGAATTTACCAATTACAAGGATGATCCGCTGGTGCTTTTTGATGGCGACCAAAATGTTTTTGGCTTTAACTTTTTTTACAATAATCGTATTTTAAATACCAATGATCTGCATTTTACTGTTGACAGTGATGCCAGTAACGATTCTACTTTACGGTTTAAATTAAATTTGGGAGCAAATCAGTTTATGGCTTTCGATTATAAGCTGTCGGATCAATCGTATCTCGTAGATTTTGCAATCGTGCAAAACAATGTAGATAACCTTATACAGGCCAACAGGGGAGGTTTTGATTTGGATTGGAAGATGGACGTGATAGCCCAGGAAAAGGGTCGTACTTTTGAGATTCAATATTCCGGGGTTTATTATAAGTATTACGAGGATGTGGTGGACGATATTTCAGGTAAGTCGGGCGACGAAGATTTCAGAACCCCATTAAAGTGGATTGCTTTTAAAGATCAGTTCTTTTCATCGATACTGATTGCCAAAGATAAATTTGCTGCGGGAAAAGTTAATTTAAATGTATATCCCGAAGAGGGTAATTCGCCTATTTTAAGTACCAACACGGCTTCGCTGGTGATTCCTCATGCCGGCGGAATGCAGAACGAGAAAGCTTTTCAGTTTTATTTTGGTCCAAACAAATACAAAACCCTTAAAAAAATAAACGGCCTCGACCTAGAAGAAATCATTCCCTTAGGATGGGGTATTTTTGGATGGATAAATAAGTTTGCCATCATACCCATATTTAACTGGTTAGAAGGTGGCATAGCGAATTATGGATTGATTATCCTGTTACTTACCTTGATAATTAAGCTGGTATTGTTTCCGTTGACGTATAAATCGTATATGTCAACTGCTAAAATGAAGGTGCTGAAGCCCCAGATTGACGAGATTAATAAGAAGATACCTGCCGACAAAGCGATGGAAAGGCAAAAAGCTACTATGGCATTATATAGCAAGGCGGGTGTAAGTCCTTTGGGTGGATGCCTGCCAATGATGTTGCAGATGCCTATCCTGTTTGCCATGTTCCGCTTTTTTCCTGCATCTATTGAGCTTAGACACGAGAGCTTTTTGTGGGCTAACGATTTATCCAGCTACGACTCAGTACTGGATCTTCCGTTCACCATTCCATTTTATGGCGATCACGTTAGCTTATTTTGTTTATTAATGGCAATTACCAATATTGTTTATACAAAAATGAACCAGGAGATGACGGCATCTACCAACCAAATGCCGGGTATGAAAGCCATGATGTATATGATGCCCGTAATGTTTTTGGTGTTCTTTAACCAGTATGCTTCGGGGTTGAGCTATTATTATTTTGTATCTACTTTGATAACGATAATACAAACTTTACTGATCAGAAGGTTTATCGACGAAAAAGCGATATTGGCTAAGCTTACCGCCAATCAAAAGAAACCCAAAAAGAAATCAGGTTTTCAGGCGCGTATCGAAGAAATGGCCAAGCAACAACAGCTGCAACAGAAGTCGCAAAAAGGAAAGAAAAAAAGATAGGCTATAGCGTAAGGCTAATGTCAAAAATAAAAAAAGGAGAACCGAACGTGTTCTCCTTTTTTGCGTTTGAATAAGTTGGTGAGAGTAGTACCAAACTGGCTAATGCAATGCTTTACGAGGTAATAATCAGGCTATACTTTTTTTCGTTATTTGCTTTGCAGTTGACCCTTCAGGTATTGGTAATTAATATCCACAAATAGCCAGCCGCCACCCACTAATTAATTTCCTCTTCCTCAATAAAGCCTTCAGAAACGACGGTCATTTTTATATTTTGACGATGTACCACCTGTGCAGGCAATAAAATAGCCGGAACCAGATGCTTACCGTTATTAATGGTCAGGTTCATATCTGAAGGTGCTTTGTTATGTGCAATTTTAATGGCTGCGTTGGCCGCTGCATGAGCCATAGATTCAATGGGCTTATAAATGGTAATAGTTTGGTTTCCACCAACGATGTTGCGGATGGCTTGTAGTTCGGCATCTTGGCCTGCTACCAATACCTTCCCGCCCATGTTATGTTCTTTAAGGGCACTGATCACACCGGCGGCCAAATCATCGTTTCCGGCGATAACCGCATCCAGTTCGGCATTCTCCTGATTTAAATAATTGTTGGTAATTTTATACCCCTCGTGTAAGGCCCAACTATCAGAAAATTCACTAAAAACAATTTCTATGTCTCCTTTTTCAACCAGAGGCTGCAATACGTTCATTTGTCCCAGATAAAGGAGGTGAGCGTTATTGTCGATAATGGAGCCTCCTATAATACCATATTTGCCTGTTGGTTTAATGCGGGTGAGATAATTGGCTTGTAGCTCGCCAATTTCTATGTTATCGGTGGCTATGTAATAGTCAAGCATGCAATCTTTTATCAGGCGGTCGTAGGAAATCACCGGCACTCTATTTTTGTGCGCATAATTAACAATTTCGCATGCCTTTTTCGAATCTACCGCCACCACAATTAGCACCTCCACTCCGTTATCAATCATTTCTTTTGCTTGTTCCAATTGTTTATTGGCATCTGAATTGGCGATGGCAACCGTACATGTGCCCCCCATCTCTTTCACTTTTTGTTCAATTAGTGTCATGTCCTTTTCCCATCGTTCCGTTTGTAGCGTGTCCATGAGCAAGCCTACACTCGGTTTGTGTTTGCATCCTGCCATAGTTAATAGGGCAAGTGCAAAAATAAAAATGATTTTAGGTGCTTTCATAACAGGAGTGTTTTAAGTACATATTTATGGGTGATCAAAATACCTAATTAAAGTACGAAAAAATGTTTAACAATGCAAAATGCAATGTTGGCTTTATGGATAAATATTAACCCGTTAGACTTATTGACGCATTTAGTCATATAATTTATCACTTTCATCAATAGTGCACATCCTTCCGCTTTTGGCTGCGTACAAGTATATACTGTGTTTCATCCGTTATAAAACCGGAAAAGCGCGGATTACCAGTGCAATTTATAATCCGTCTCCTGTGCGGCCTATGTATTTAGTGCCGGGCCATGTTGGAGCGAGGTAGGTTGTTCCGGTTTTATAGGATTACTTACCCGATTATTGTGGTATAAATAATTTTTAACTAAAATAATATAGCAACAATGGGAAAAGCAAAATTGCTGATTGATGAGCTGGTACGAAAAAAAGCTCAGGGCGATGCATTTCAAGAAAGGAATGTACGCATAAAATTGATATTGAAGGGTATAATGCCCGATAAGATTACGGCTGATACGCCTGATACAGACGAGATGATTGCCAAAATTTACGAGGTAGCTGAAAATTTTAACATACAGCTTTCGAATTAACAGTTTTAAAGTAAATATAATGAAAGTAAAAATAGCCCACTCCACAAAGCAGGATATAGATGGTATCCTGAAAGATATAAAAATGCAAATTGGAGATTGCGATCCAAAGTTTATTCAGTTTTACGCTTCTCCAACCATAAATCCCGAAAAAATAAGTAGGGGAGTTTACGAGATGTTCGAGCAAACACCAGTTATTGGTTGCAGTTCATCGGGGGAAATTGTTTCGGGTAAAATGCTCGAAAACAGTATTGTACTTATGGCGCTTGGTGAGGAAATTGTTGAGGATTGTAAAATTGAAGTACTGACCGATATCACCGAAGATATTTTGGCCGTTGACAAAAGTTTTGTAAGGTTAAAGGACTACTATGGAGAAGATTTATCGCAATTAGATACAAAAGAACATGTGGGCTTGTTGCTCATAGATGGTTTGAGCGGCATGGAAGAAAAGATAAACGAACGTATTGGAGACTTAACCAATATAACCTTTGTGGGAGGCTCGGCCGGCGACAACATGGCTTTTAAAAAAACCTATGTGTATGCTAATGGCGAATATTACAGCAACGCAGCTGTAATAGCTCTGTTAAAATGTAATACAGCATTTAGTGTGCTTAAAACGCAGAGTTTTAAAAGTTTAAATAAAAAAGCTCTTATTACAAAATCCGAAGCCAGAAGGGTTATGGAAATAAACGGCAAGCCGGCTAGTACAGAGTATGCCCGTTTAATGGGCACTAATGATGAACTTGTGGAAAACCAGTTTTTTACTCATCCATTGGGTATTTCTGTAGTTGGTGATTACTTTGTCCGCAGTCCGCAAAGGGTTGATGGTAATGATGTTTTATTTTACTGTGGCATTAACGAAGGAGTCGAATTGGAATTATTGGAGTCTCAAGATATTATTGAAAGCACCAAGCAGGATTTAGCTGAGAAAGTACAAGAGCTGGGTTCTGTCTCGGCACTTATAAATTTTAATTGCATGTTTCGCACGTTGGAGCTACAAGATAAAAATCAAACCAATGCCTATGGTAAGCTCTTTGCAGACATACCCACCGTTGGTTTGAGCACCTATGGCGAGAGTTATATCGGCCATATGAATCAAACGGCAACAATACTGTTATTTAAATAATTAAAAATGGTATTCCATAGATGGCACCCGGCAAAGGCAGGGTGCCATCCTTATAAGGATTATTCCTTTGTTTTTGCTTCATCCCATATTTTATCCATTTCGGATAGTGACATATTTTTTAAGTCGATACCCTTTTTAATAGTTTTTTCTTCGAGATAATTGAAACGTGCTATAAACTTACGGTTGGTTCTTTCTAAGGCATTTTCGGGGTTTACGCCATACAGGCGTGCGGTATTTATAATGGAAAACAGTAAATCGCCAAATTCGGCTTCTATCTTGTCGGAATCGCCTTTGGCAATTTCGGCTCTTACCTCTTTTAATTCTTCTTGTACTTTGTTCCATACTTGCTCACGGTTTTCCCAATCGAAACCCACACCTCGAGCTTTATCCTGTATTCGATTGGCTTTAACCATGGCCGGTAACGAATGAGGTACTCCTGCCAATACCGATTTGTTACCATCTTTTTCTTTCAGTTTAAGCCGTTCCCAGTTTTCTTCCACCTCTTTCGCATCGTTTACTTGCGTGTTGCTAAAAATATGCGGATGACGGTACACCAATTTTTCGTTCAGGGAGTCAATTACATCTTTAATGGTGAATTGATTTTTTTCTTCACCTATTTTGGCGTAAAATACAATGTGCAGGAGTAAATCTCCTAATTCTTTTTTTATGAGTGCCGGGTCATTTTTAATAATAGCATCAGCCAGTTCATAGGTTTCTTCAATGGTAAGTGTACGCAGTGTTTTATTGGTCTGTACTTTGTCCCAAGGGCATTTTTCTCTCAGCTCATCCATTATATGGAGTAATTCTTCAAAGGCCGTCAGTTTTTTTTGCATTATGTTTTGTTTTTCTGTGTCGATTTATGAATAAAGTTTAAATGTAATATTTATTTCGGTGAAACGCTTTTAGTGCCTTGTATTAGATTTACTGATTTTTGTTGTTTCTTTGTAAGCATTATTGTTTATTTTATGATATGATAGAAAAACTGATTTACCTGAATTCTGTTGATTTAATTGAGTTTTTGGGTGTTAAAAACGTAAAGCTTGATTTGTTGAAAAACAGATTTCCCAAATTGCGTATTATTGCCCGTGGCGACTGGCTTAAGGTTATGGGGGAGGAGGAGGAGGTACTTAACTTTGAAGAAAAAGTACACCTGTTGCTCGAGCACTATAATGAGTACAATGTACTTAGCGAACATTCCATATTGGAGATTGTGGAAAGTGGAGCAGTAGGCAGAACTAAGGAGGTAAATGATGTTATATTGCACGGCATTAACGGAAAACCCATACGAGGACGCACACCCAACCAAAAATTATTTGTGCAGGAGTACGAAAAAAATGACCTTATCCTTGCCGTGGGTCCGGCAGGTTCGGGAAAAACATATACCGCCATTGCCCTTGCTGTGCGAGCGCTTAAAAGGCGAGAGGTACGCCGAATTATCCTTAGTCGCCCGGCGGTAGAGGCAGGGGAGAAGCTGGGTTTTTTACCAGGTGATATGAAAGAAAAAATAGACCCCTATTTGCAGCCTTTATATGATGCACTGCAGGACATGATACCTGCAGCTAAATTAAAAGATTATTTAGAAAACGGAACTATACAAATTGCCCCCCTGGCTTTTATGCGTGGACGTACCCTAAACGAGGCTTTTGTAATACTGGACGAGGCACAAAACGCCACTACCAATCAAATTAAAATGTTTTTAACACGCATGGGGCAAAGCACTAAATATGTGGTCACCGGCGATATTACACAAATTGATCTACCACGCAAATCTATGTCGGGATTAGTGCAGGCCATGCGAATTTTAAAGGGAATAAAAGGGATTAAAACAATACTTTTTGATGTTAACGACATTGTGCGTCACCCCTTGGTGCAACGCATTGTGGATGCCTACGATAAGAGGAAACCAGGCGAAGAAGTCAAAACACAATAAAGGCTACCTCTTAGGCAAATTATTCGATTAAAAGGCTGTTTTAAGGAGTTTTAATTCGGCAAAGCACTTTAATTCAAACTTCAGGAAGGTGTGAAATTCATAAAACTTTTCTATAACCACGCAACAAAGGTGTTTTTTTGCCTCATAGGTTTCATATAAATATCCAAAATAAACTATTAACAATTTGAAAATGAAAAACACCCTATTAATCATTCTAACACTTGCACTGGCCTTGGGCAGTTGCAAAAAAGAGGAGTCGGTAATGGAAAAGGATGATAAAACTATCCAGAAATACCTTGACAGTAATGACATAACAACGGCGATAAAAGACCCTTCGGGTGTATATATTCAGCATATAAAGGAAGGTACAGGTGAGAGCCCCATTTTAAGCGATAATATTAAGGTAAAATATGAGCTGTACAATCTGCCTTCGGATACGCGGGTGCCGCAAACCGATGATCCAATAACATTTAAATTGTCGGAATTAATACTTGGCTGGCAAATCGGTATCCCCTATATGAAAAAAGGTGGTGCGGCCTACCTTTATGTTCCGAGCAGCTACGCTTATCGCGACGGTAAGGTGCTAAAGTTTAAAATTACTTTGATTGATTTTTAGGCAGCCTGCAAAGTACTTGTAGCGAAAAAGCTATGCGCACCTGTAGGCATAGTCTGTTACGTCCTATTAATACGTAATCAATTGACATGCCGCACCCATAAATTCCATACGCCCAATGCACATTGTCAAATATGAATTTTCGCCTGGTGGCTGCATTTGGTTAAACAGGTGTGCATTGATCCGTAAATAAAAAAATCAGCTTAAAAAAAATGATTGTGACAAACCAATCGGTACTGGCATAACAATCTACCAGCCTATTTTAAAAGGATTTTCTGATTGTAAAAATACAAGCCTGCTCGTGACAACATTTCCCAAGTTCGATTTGGGAGACAAGCGCTCTCTGCCCGTCGCAGTCTGCCGGTATCTGAGGGATAGGAATCAATCGAAAGCCTGAAACCTGGCAGGGTATAGCTGATAGGGGATGTATAAAAAAGAAGGCCGACCCCCGCGGGGTCGGCCTTGAATATAGCTTGATTGTTCGCTTCTTTTTAGTTGTCCTCAACAGCTTCCAGGGTGAGATCCCAAGTTTCGTTTTGGCCACTGTACACTTTAAACGATACTTTATACACCTGGCCTAAAGCCACCTCGAAATTTGTTTTGAGAATTTTCGATATTTTTTCTATCCGTACCTCTTCACTCTCCTCGTCCTTGCCTTCTCGTACGTCAAAATTATAATACCTACCGTTACCTACCAATTCGTAGTCGGCATCGGTTAGTTCGTATTCCACCGTAAATGCTTTGTCGGATTTTACGAATTTAATCGGGGGTATCCACGACCATTCCATACCGTCGAACTTAAACAGTTCGGATTTGGGGTTTACAGAACCCAACAACGACCAGGCGGTGCCATCATATTTGTAAACTGCGTATCTGTCGTAAAAACTTCTGTACACCACACAGGCATAATTGCCCGCACCTTTGCCCTCTGCCATCTGGGCAAATTCAGCAATTTTGGTTTGTGCATCGGAGATAGAATAAAAATTAGGGTAACGTTCGCCCAAAAGATCATAGTCATCTCCACTTAAGGTATAAAATGCATCCGGCTTTTTGCTCAGTACTTCGGTAGAAAAATCGTCGTTAACTTTTACATATCTGGTATCTCCCTGTGAGGCAATAACATATTTAGCAGTTAGCTCCGAACCCGGATCCATTAAACTGAGAGGGATATTATTTGTGAACAATAGGGCAATGGATGCCTTTGCCAGGTCGTCATTGGTAAAATTAGAATAGGATTGACCCATGAGTTTATATTCATCGTTACTAATTTCATACGCATTATCTTCATCAACCGACGGCCTGGAATAATAATCGTAGGTAATTCTCAATTCAATCCCGGCCTCTTTGGTATAATAGTTCTTATTCAGAATTTCCGGTACATAATCTTTAGCGGGAAGCGATTCCGAAAAATTCTTGAAATTGTTAACATCTTTATTTGACGACAGTGCGTAATCCTCTTCGGTTAAAACATAAGGGCCTTCGAGCGGTGTTTTGCCAATGTTAAAATTGGACTGTCGATCATCCAAACCGTCAAATTGATCGGTTACGTCCTCGCAGCCCATCAAACCAAACAGAGCTGCTATAATGGTTATATTTAAAATCTTTTTCATTTGTTTAAAAATTAGCAAAACCCTGATAGCCAGTGCAATTTATAATCATCCTCCTGTGTGGCCTAATTATTTGCTCCGGCTATGCCGGTTTCATCACATTAAAATTATTTGTTTACATATAGCATTCGAAGTAACTTGCCATTCATGCCGCTCTTGTTCGAGAAAGAACTCTTATAGTCTGTCCCGACACTTCGGGGGCTCGTTTCATCATGCTAATTTTATAACTAACGGTTCCTTTAAAAATTTAATTTAAGGCTTACGGACCAAGTACGGCCAAAACCATAAAAAACGTAGGCATCTTTCCATGTGTCGTTGGATCCACTCTCGGCATCGGTGATGTACACTGCATCGAACAAGTTGCTTACCTTACCAAAAAGGGATGCGTCGAAACTGCCAAACTTAAAGCGGTAGCTGGCATTGGCATCAAATACGTTGGCCGATGGAACTTGCCAGGTATCTTCTCCCTCCAGATCGTCGATATTTCCATAATCGGCAAACAACCTATCGTAATAGTTGTAGTCGATTCCTACTTTAAAACCATCTAAAAAGTTGTAGTTAACACCTAAGGCAGCGGTTGTTTGTGCTGCATCGCCAATATGCACATCTCCAATGTTCAACAACACTTTTTCAGCTTCATTGGGGTCAGTAACAATCTCCTTGTCTCTGTTCACAAGGTTACCGTCGCGGTCCATCATAAAAGCTTCTACATCATCCACCCATTGCCAGTCACCGTACGATCCCATGGCGGTAATCTCCAAATTTTTGGTGGGTTTGTATTTTAAATCAAGTTCAATTCCCTGGTGCAGGGCGTTCACTCCTTGTGCATTCACCCTGCCCAGGTCTGGATCCTGGCTGTCAATGGCATCGGTAAACGACTTATCGCGCCATTCGGTTCTGTACAGGTTCAGGTTGGCATGAACTTGTGCTGTTCTGAGGCCATAACCCACTTCGGTAGAGAATATCTTTTCGTTTTCTGCACCATCGTTCATGCTGTTGCTGTTGTTGCTCGAGAGGAATACATCGTCAAAAATAGGTGCCCTGGAAAAATATCCTATGTTGGCAAATACATTATGAATATCTGTCAAGTTATAGTTGGCACCTCCCTTGACACTGAATCCGATAAAATCAATTTTATCCGATTTTTTTTCATTCTCGGCATAGTACATGTTGTCTACTCGCCAATAGGTAGTATTGGAGAGCGCTCCCGAAAGAAATGCGGCCAATCGGCCTTTGTTATATTCGGCCTGAGCAAAAGTACCCGACCACATTACATGACCCACATAATCGCGGTAGATTTTATCGCCGTGCAATAATTCCTTCTGGGTAAATGAAAGGTCGTTCTTTTTGTGGGCCACTCTAGCTCTGTATGGGTCTATAAAAAACGCACCCCCTAAAAGATCCTCTATTTCGTTGTTGTGGTCTCCTTCGTAATATCTAAAATCAATACCTCCGTAAAAGTCGATGGAGTTTACTCTTGTGTTATAGGTAGAGATGGCACCCGCCCAGCGGTGGCTGTTGTTAGATATACTTATTATGGAAGTGGCGCCATCCGGGTTTTCGGCATTCACTTTTTGAATAGCTGCATAGTCCTTGTAACCGTCAAGGGTCCTGTACGTGTCGTCAGTCCCGTACAACCAACTGCGGTTATCGCCACGGGCAGAGTGTCCTCCGCCATTACCAACTGAACCGTATAACGATGTGCTCCAACTTGATTTTTCGTTAATGTTCCAGTAATGGTTCAGCGAAAATTGGGGCTTGTGATAGAAGTTCTTGGCCGATGATTTACGTACTCCGTTTACTCCAAAGCCATAAGTACCGTTGTATTTATATTTATCTTTTTTAGTCTCCCAGTCCATTATCGAAAGTTTGTCGAACCTGCTTCGCTGGTAGTGCCATTGCTTGGCACCAAAAGCGGTAAAGGATAGCTGGTGGTTGTCGTTAATCCTTTTGGCAACGTTCAAAAAGTAGGAGTATCCTTCAAACTCGGTGCCTTGAATATATCCGTCGCCGGTTGTTTTTGCACCCAGGAGGGTCATTGCCCAACCTTTTTCGTTAAGCCCGGTAGATACGTTGAAGGAAACCTTTTTGTAGCCATCGTTACCCACTGATGTTGCAATAGAACCACCTTTAGTGGCATCGGTGGTTTTTGTTAAGATATTGATGGATCCACCGATTGAAGGAACGGCCACCTTTGATGCTCCCAATCCGCGCTGTACCTGCATTGATCGGGTCACATCCGCAAGCCCGGCCCAGTTACTCCAATACACTCTGCCGTTTTCCATTCCGTTTACGGGTATTCCGTTTATCATAACGGCCACGTTGGGCGAATCAAATCCTCGAACGTTGATACGTCCGTCGCCAAATCCACCACCATCTTTGGTAGCATATACCGAGGGGGTTGATTTGAGTATCTCCGGAAATTCCTGCGTGCCCAGTTTTTCCTCTATTACCTGTGGCGACAAAGTAGATAGTGCAACGGGTGTTTTGCGGTCCACAGCTACGGAGGCTATTACTGCCACTTCGTTAAGGCCTACAGAGGAAGATTCCAGCTTAATAGTTCCTAATTTAAGGTCGCCATCTACCCGAATAGCTTTTGTTTGCTCTACATATCCCAAATAGGATAATACAAGCGTGTAAGCACCGTTTTCGAGATTTAGTGCGAAAGTACCGTCCAGTGAGGTAATCGTTCCTACACCGTTGTCTGATTCTAAAAAGATGGCCGCCCCTATCAGGGGTTCCTTCGTGTCGGCGTCCACCAATTTACCGGATACTTTACCCTGGGCAAAGACTGCCATGGGAAGGGCCAGCAATATACTGACCACATAGAGCTTTGTCATTAAATTTTTCATTTTCAAAAATTGATTTAAGGTTGAATAAACGTTTTAAAGCTACTCAAATTTTTGAATTTTTTGATGTAAAAATGAATAAAACCGACCAGCAAGTCGGTTGTTTGAAGGTTAACCTGGCCTAACAGATTGTTATAGCTGAGGTAATTACCTTTTTATAGATAAAGATTTTTTTTCTTGAAAGTTTATCTTGATGCGCCGTTCCAATATAAATCAAAGGCTTCGTTAAATTCTTTTTTAAATTTATACATGGGGTTGCCCTGGGAAAGAAAATAATTGGCCATAGATCGGGTAAAAGCAAAGTCAAAATAGGTAATCAGGTGGGTGTCGTAGTTTTTCATCACACCCATATTTACCTTCTGCAAGATATTTTTTTGCGGACCGCTTAAAGTTTCACGCACCGAGAGTGCATGAATTTTTATATAGGGGCTGGCCTCAAAACTATTGATGTAGGCAAAACGCTTGGGGTTTTTTATGAACCAGCTCACTATTTTTCCGAATACGTCTTTGGTATAGGCCTGCGGGTCGTCTGTTTCCGACATTTCCGACACGCATTCTTTTTCAATCTCAAACATCAGGGTTTTGTATATCTCCACAATGAGCTGATCTTTGCTTTTAAAGTAATGATAGAGTGTTCCTTTGGCTATGCCTACTAGTTTTATCAATTCGTTGGTAGAAGCCGTAAAGCCTTTGTTAACGAATAATTCTACGGCTTCGTTTATAATAATTTCCTTTTTTGTAGGCTTTCGTTTTTTATTCATCGAAGGGATGTTTATTTCCTTAAGAGTGCAAGTTGTTTTCCCTTCATAAAAATACATTAATGTTGGTTAAAAACAAGAGTTGCTTATGCGGTGATTTCATTTTTACTTTAAAATAACATCGGTTCTGCTACCCGGTTTTATATTTTCAACCTGTTTTTGTCCAAACCGGCACTATTAAGGGTGGCCTGGTTTATTATAAAAACCACCTTGCTTGCTAGGCTGTATATAAAAAAGCCACTTCAGAAATTATATTCTTTAGTGGCTTAAGATTGCTATGCTATGTATGTTATTAATAATATATTCTCACCATTTTTTTTAAAGCTATATGATACAAGTATATTTTAATAACATTTTTAAGGCAAGCTACATAAATAAACATGACTCCCCGGAAAACCAGAAAGTCATGTCTGTTACTTTTGTTTTTTTAAAACGATTAACCTTTCTGGCGTACTTTTGAACCCAATAGTGCATAGTACAAAATATACAATTCACCGAGGATAACCAGTGTCCAAGTCCAAGCCCAGTTGCCACCCAGCGCATCGGCCATCATTCCTTGCAACAAGGGCAGAATAGCGCCACCGATTACACCAATCATGAGGGCACCTGAAGCTTTGGAGGTATATTTGCCAAGATCGGCCACGGCTAGTGAAAAGATTCCGCCCCACATAATGGAGTGTAATAAACCAATACCCACCAAAAACCAAGGATTACCTGAAATCATCGAGATTAAAACCAGAACAGTAGCGCCTACAGAGGTAACCACCAGCTGCGTCTTGGCAGAAATTTTACTTAAGGTACTGCCAATTAAACGGCCTACCAACATACCACCCCAGTATAAAGTGGCCATTTTAGCGGCTGCCTCGGCGAAGGAACCGCCCAACCATTCGGCATACACGTTTATGTTGGCACCAATTGCCACTTCAACACCCACATAGAAGAAAATACCAATCACACCTAACTTCAGGTGGGAGAAGGACCAGATGCTTTTCTCCAGTTTTTCACCGCTTACGTTGGTTGTACCTTCAATGTTAGGCAAGGACAAACGGCTTACAACAAAGACTACCAAGGCAATGGTAATGGCCAACAACATAAATGGTATGATTACTTTATTGATGTCCACCTCGGCCATGGAAGCGCCACCGAACACAAGACCCGATACAAAATACGGAGCAGAAGTGGTACCAATGGAGTTGGATGAACCACCGATGGTGATGCGTTGAATAGCACTTGTTCCTTTTACCTCACAGGCCGTCAGGTAAGGGTTAATTACCACCTGCATAATAGTTGCGGCTGCACCCACTACGAAAGAACCAATAAGAAACACAAAGAAGCCCAAGGGTATACCGGCTATAACAATACCGTCCTTCATGGAGCCCAGGTAGGCAGATCCAGCCGTAATTAACAGGCCAATTACCATCACACCCAGAGCACGCAGTAAGGTTTTTTTATACCCAAAACGATCTACCCATTTCGAACCTGTATTACCTGTTAGCGGATAAGCTAAAAACCAGGCAAAAGTAACCATAATGGTTAATGTGTTTTTAATGGACTTAATACTATCTGCGCCTAAAAATGCTTCGCGCAAGGGTGTTTGAAACTGCTGAAACACCACGGTTAAAAAACCAACAATAAAAAACAGGAATACCATTGTTACAAATGGCCCCAAATAACTCTTCTGTTTATTCATAATTTTAAATAGTTAACATAGCAGCCAACTTTATCAAATGATAAGGTTAACCCTATTTGCTTCTAGTTTGTATTAATTAATTTGAATTTATGTTTCTATTGCTTATTAATATAATATCGTTGCAAACAATCTGCGTGTTTTAAAACGGTAGCAATATAATACTTAAAAACGCATGTTTGACATTTAACACAAAAAAAGCGCTTATAAAAAATAGTTTTAAATTATTTATTTTGGCTAAACGTATTTAACCGGAGGGTAGACGATAACGGCAAGTATGCTGGCTAAGTAATAGATGAGCCGGCTGTTAATAAGCGCAGTTATCGCTATCCTCTTATTTAATCTTCGTAGCTATTACAAAAATCGATAAACACAAGTATGTTTATAAGTTTCTCCTGGTCGGAGAATAGCGTTAGGGAAGTTATCCTTGTTTGGCGAATCCGGAAATATTTGTGTTTCCATGGCCAGACCTGCCCATTTTTGTATGGGTTTACCTAATTTTCCTATCTCTGTACTGTCGAAATGGCTTCCCGTATAAATCTGTATACCCGGCTGGTCGGTATAAACTTCCATTTCGCGGCCGCTCGTGGGATCTTTTAATCTGGCTGCCAGCTTTAAGTTCCCATCGTAACCGCTTATCACAAAATTATGGTCTATGCCATCCACTATCTTAACCTGAGGATCATTGCTATGGCATGTTTCGCCTATTGTTTTGGCATCTACAAAATCCATAGCAGTACCTTTTACCGGTGCTATTTCGCCGTTAACGGTGCCTATATCGGCAGAAATAGGCGTGTAATAATCGGCGTTCACCTCCAGTAGATGATCTTCGATGTTGCCCGTTCCTGCTCCTTTTAAATTAAAATAGGCATGACTGGTGAGGTTAACAATGGTTGGCTTTGTAGTTTGAGCCGTATAATCTATCACCAGTTCGTTATCGTTGGTCAAGCCATATATTACGCTAACGGTAAGTTCTCCGGGATATTTTTGATCACCATCCGGACTTGTGAGCGATAGTTTATAAGCTTGCGCATACCTGCTGTCGGCATATGGTTCAACCTCCCATACGCGGCTGTTAAAGCCATCGTGTCCACCATGCAAATGATTGGGGGCGTTGTTGATGTCCAATTGGTATTTTTTTCCATCGAGTTCAAAAGTGCCTTTTACAATGCGATTGGCATATCGGCCACACAGGGCACCCAGATAAGCATCGCCGGCGAGTGTTTCTTCTATGCCGGGATAGCCAATCACTACATCGGTAATTTCGCCTTTGGCGTCGGGTACTTTCATTCCTGTTATCTGCCCACCTCTACCAATAAAGGTAAGCTCAACATTGTTTGCGTTCTTTAGCGTAAAAACATCTGAAGCTTTTGTCATTTCTAAAAATTTTTAAAGTTCTACTTTTACGGCACCTTTGGATCGGATAAACAGTACATGACAATTGCCTTTTCCAAATACCGGCTCTAAGGTTGAAATGTACGTATGTAGTGCGTCGTTGGGCACAAAAGCCTGAATGGTTCCTGCAAACCCTCCGCCATGAACACGCCAGGCGCCTTTACCTTTAAGTACTAGGTCGCTCAGGGCTAACGCCAAGGATACACTTTGATAAGCCGGATCGTTGCCTACATAAATATTTTGGTTGTACATGTACGAGCTGAACCCCGAATCGATAACCAATTGCAGAAATTTGTTAAAATTACCGGCTTCCAAAGCGGCTACCTCATCGACAACCCTGGCGTTTTCGGCCTGAAAGTGTATGGAGCGAAGTAATGCCCGGTCGCCAACTTTTTCGCGTATGGCAGGTATGGCTTCCACTACTTTTTCCATCGAAAGTGGACGCAGTACATCGTGCCCCAGTTCTTTAGCCACAGATTTCATTTCGCCGGGAAGTGCATTGTATTCTTCATCAAGTCCACCGTGGCTACCGCCTGTATTGGTTATTACTAAGGAGTAACCGGTGTGGGCAAAATCAAAATCGATTGCTTTAACAATCGGATTGCTGGCATCTTTAAAATCAATAGTAATAAAACCACCAACGGCACAGGCTGTTTGATCCATTAATCCGCAGAATTTTTTACAGGCGTGTTCGGCTTTTTGTCCTATCTTGGCATTGTCTACAGGGTCAAGCTTACCGTCGTTAAACAAATGGCTGAAAATGGCACCAATGAGCACTTCGATAGATGCCGAGGAGCTTAAACCGGAACCTTCGGGGACACAGCCATGTATAACAGCATCGAAACCACCTACTTTTAAACCAATTTCTTTTATTCCTGTAGCAATGGCTTTTACCAGGTTGCCCGGCGTAACCTTAAATTCAGTAATCTCTAAGTCGTTAAGGTCAACTTCAAAAGGGTCGAAACCAACAGATGTTATTCTTATCTTATCTGTTCCGTTGGGCGCTGCTACCGCAATATTGTCCAGGTTAACCGCACCGGCCAAAACACGTCCCAGTTGGTGATCCGTGTGGTTGCCTCCCACTTCGGTACGCCCGGGTGAACTAAATAGACTCACATCACTACTTTTGTAGATGCTTTTAAATTCGTTCATGTACTTTATGTAACGATCAGCTTGCTCTTTTAAAACAGACTTCTCAGTACCGTATAATTCTTTAAAAAATGGATTGTCACCACCGTTCAATTTCTCGATTAACGAATTAATCTGTGCCATGATTTTGTAATTTATTTATTAAGATGAATAGTTCTGTACTTTTTGCAATCCTTTTACCAGATAAGATTAATAGTTACTATCCGCTAAATAGTAGGTGTTTCTGGTTAATTCTTTTTAGTTATTGCAATAATAAGAAAAAAATATAACAAAATACCTACCAGTCCCTACTAGTTCAATTTTTTAACACTTAAGAAATGGCAGCTATGTTGTTGATGGTGTAAATGCATGGGTTTAAATAAAGTATACGCGGTTTTATCAATATCTATAATCTATTTGTAATATATTGCGTTTCTTTATATATAAGTATAAAGCGTAAATCGTTATTGTGATGAAAAAAGTTTTGATTGTTGATGATGCCTTGGATTCGAGGCTGGCGTTGCGCAGTATGTTAAAAAACTACAGATTACATATATTGGAAGCCAATGATGGGGTGGAGGGATGGCAGACTATAATAAAAGAAAGACCTGATTTGGTATTATTGGATTTATACATGCCTCAAAAAGATGGTTTTGAAATACTAAGAGACATGGCAAAGGAATGGATAGGGGTGCCTATAGTTGTAGTTTCAGGTGATACGCAGCAAAGCACAATAGATTCTTGTTTAAGCTCCGGGGCAAAGGCATTTTTAAAAAAACCGGTTAATGTAGTTGAGTTTAATGATGCGATTAAAATAATAGATTGAAATAATTATAGTTTGATGAAAGTACTTAGGGCTTAATTAAACGCATCTATACTAGCAACGATTAAAAAATATTTCAGCATAAAAAGCGATGCAATTAATTTTGTGTCGTTTTTTTTATGGAAAAACTCTACTTTGTACATTATATAGACAAACAAATATTAAAATATTATTTTATGAAAAAGTTATTGTTATTGTTAGTTGTTATTTATGGTTTTACGACAGCACAAGCACAAGGAGTTAAAAATTTTATAGATCAGCCCTATATTGAGGTAACCGGTAGCTCCAAAATAGAAATAGTGCCCGACGAAATTTATATTTCAATTGAGATTAAAGAAGATGATAGTAAAGGGAAGAAGGAAGTTGAGCAACTTGAAAAAAAAATGATTAGCGCACTCTCATCTATGGGTGTTGATGTGAAGCGTGATTTAAGCATACTTGATTTTTCAAGTGACTTTAAAGAGTATTGGTATAAAAAGTCGAGTATCCGCAATGATAAAAAATACCAGCTTATAGTAAACAGTGGCCAAATGGCGGGTCAGGTATATTACCAATTAGAAAAAATTGGTATTTCCAATTTGGCTATCCTCAAAACCGACCATTCCAAAATTGAGGCATTCAGGCAAGAGGTAAAGGTAAAGGCAATAAAAGCCGCTCAACAAAAAGCACGTAGTATGGCGGAGGCCATTGGTCAAACGATTGGCAAGGCGCTTTACGTGCAAGAGCGTAACTTTAGGCCCTATAGGAACCGGATGGTAAATAGGGCATTTAAAGCCGAAAGTGATGCTGCCCAGCGAAACATGCCCGATATAGATTTTGAAAAAATAGTACTTGAATATGAGATAGTTGTTTATTTTATGCTGGAATAAATACTGGGGTAATTCCCGGGAGTGCCAGGAACCTAAATGAGGTTGATGGCTTGGCAAGACAAACACAAGCTAACCTGAACAGGGCAAAACCTTTGCAGGGTTTTGGCTTGCTCAAGTTAGGCAGGGAGGGGTGTCTAAAAAGCACTCCCGGAGTGTATACTGAACTCTGTCCGATTATTTTTTTTCGGATGCCTCGTTGGTTTCAGGTTGTTTTACTTTGGCCTGGTAACCCAATTTATCAATAGCTTTATTAATTTTTTCGGTTGTGTTTTTGTCTTTCCGGAAGGTTACCGTTACCAGTTGATTTTTAATGTCTACCTCCACTTTTTTTACCCCTTTTTCGTAAGGGATGTTTTTCATTATCTTCTCCTTGCAAGTGTGGCAATCTACATTACATGTGTAGGTTACTTTCTTTAGTTTAGGATCGTCCTTGGCAAAAGTGCTTGCCATACCCATAAATAATAACAGGGTTACTGTCAATAACTTCATCTTTTTCATGATGTTTTGTTTTTAAATGATTATTTATTTCAGTAAACAGATATTAATAAATGGTAAGCTGCGGGGGTAGCACGGTATATCGTCATCTTAATACAATATTTTTCGACGGATCGTGTGTCGCCAACAGGCTGATCACTAATAGGTAATAATTATCCGTTGTCAATTACCTTACCCCACCACATCACCACCTTGTTATTCCTTACTTAAATTATACTTAACGCCCACGTATACCATTCCACCATAAAGGGGTCCCCATATCCTGCTGGCATCAAAATCAGTTCCGAAAGGGCTTTCTGGTGCTACGATGGCATCCTTTTGTTTAAAATTGCCTAGGTTTTCACCACCTACATAAACGCTCCAGTTACGGTAGTTTTTGGTAACCTGGGCTAATAGTATTACATAACGCTCCGATGTGTCGGGTCGGGTATTGGCTGGGGCGTTATTGCCCGTTGAAGGTAAACGCTGGTCGCCGTTAAACTGCGCTGTTACATCAAACTGCCACTTATCCATGTTAGTACGGTAGGATCCCGATAGTAAACCTTTGTATTTATTTACAAACGGAACTTCTTTTTCCACTCCATTAAATGTACTCTTTACATCGTTATGGCGATAGGCAGCGGTAAGGTCAAAACGTTTAAATAATTCATAGCCTGCTTCTATCTGAAAAATATTAGAGAAAGAATTACCATCCAGATTATAAAAATGTACTTCCTTGCTGTTTTGATCCATGTCTACCACCAACTGATTTTCAAAGTCGGTACGGTAAAACTCCAGACTCAGGTTTAAATTTCTTTGGCCCAAGGGGATTTCGTTAACCATGCTTAGTCCGTAGTTCCATGCTTCCTCCTGTTTTA
Organism: Saccharicrinis carchari; assembly: GCF_900182605.1. Lineage (NCBI taxonomy): Bacteria > Pseudomonadati > Bacteroidota > Bacteroidia > Marinilabiliales > Marinilabiliaceae > Saccharicrinis > Saccharicrinis carchari. Next base: position 1,138,543 of record NZ_FXTB01000001.1, on the reverse strand, counting down.
TCTTCTCATCAAAATAAAACACTTTTGAACTGGCCAATAGGTTGGAGTTTTCGCTAATGGCATCGGCGGTTCTATATCCTTTACCGGCACTGGCACGGAAGGTTACATAATCGGATAGGCTATACTTGGTATGTATTCTGGGTGTGAAAAATCCATCGTGCAGGCTGCTGTAATCGTAGCGCAAACCCGCCATAAGCGTAAATTTTGAATTGGGTATAAAGTTGTATTCGGCAAAAACACCGGGCACGGTTTCTTCGTATCCTACGTTATCGTTATCGTTATTAAAGAGTGCATCATTATTATCGTATACCAGGCTTGTGCCGATATTGTAGGTATGGCGGGTGTCGCCCAGGTAGGATTGATAAACGATACTGCCATAAAAATTTTGCTGTGTAACGTCAAATACCCTGTTGCCATAAAATGATTCTCTGTCGAAGTAATTGTACGACAGGATGGTGCCCAGGCTGCTTGCCTCACGATCGAAAATAAAACCATTTTTGGCAAAGGCATTGAAACGTTCTACATTTATTCCGATTCCATAAAGTGTTTGTAAGGCTTGTGTCTTGTTATGATCGTACCCTTTTTGACCACCTTGGCGCTCTTCATTTATATACGAAAACCCAAATTTAGATGAGAACGAATCGCCGGAATAATCCCATTGATTGATGAAGGTACCCATTTTGGCCTTGGGTTTATCCAAAAAGCCATCGTTGTTCATATCCATCTCCCTAAAATTACCACTCCCTTGCACCATAATGGAAGTGCTCCATTTTTCGTTTAAGTCAAAAGCATATCCAAAGGTTGATTCTACCTTTCCGTCCATGTTTCCATAGCTGTAAAAATGGAGGCGTTCCTCTCCGGCGGGTTCCTTTAACTGAATATTTATTTGTCCGGTAATAGACTCGTAGCCGTTTTTAACGGTGGCAGAACCTTTTGAAACTTGCAGACCGTCCATCCATGTGCCCGGGATATATTCCATCCCAAAGGCCGACTCGGCACCGCGCAAAGTGGGTATGTTACCTATGGAAAGTTGCGAATAACGGCCGGATAGTCCCAGAAGCTGTATCTGTTTAACACCTGAAACAGCATCGGCATAGGCCACATCAACCGAGGCATTGGTTTCAAAACTCTCCGAAAGGTTGCAGCAGGCGCACCTTTCCAGTTCTTTTTGCGATATATTTTGAACAAATTGGGGGGTCAGTTTCGAAATGGATGTATTGGGGCGGCGATAGGTTACGGTTACTTCGTCTAAATCTGCACCCTGACGCATAAACACCGTTATGGGCGAAGTGCCTTTTACAGTTATTGTATCGTTTTGATAGCCTACGTAACTAAAAACGAGTAATTGATTCTTTGTTTTGTTTTGTTCCAACAGAAAGTTACCTTGGTAATCTGTAACGGTGCCATGGGTAGTTCCTGCCCAATAAACATTTACACCTACCAGCGGAACGGTATTGTTTTCTTTTTTCTCCAATACTTTTCCTTTAATATTAGCGGCATAGGCCGACAAGGAAATTAGCATAGCGAAAGCGATTGTATATATCTTGCTCATCAATAAATATTTTGCGTGGTTTTAATTGTTTTTAGCATGGGAGCATTAGCTGCTTTTGTAAAGACACGTTCCCCTGCATCCTTTAATTATCAATGAAAGCCTTATCATTAAAAGCATTCATGGGGTAGCAAAATATTAACAAGCGATTTTTAAGGTGCGATATAAAGTCACCAACTGTGTACCACTGTACTGAAAAAGAGGTTTCTCGAGCGGAAGTTCCCGCCAACCTTCGGTAGTGAAAATGGTGTGATTGCTTATGCTTAAGCCTGGAGAAATGTTGGATAAGAATAATTCTAAGCAGATAGGTTTTGGCATGGCTTGCCTGTCAGAAGAATTATATTCGTTTTTAAGCTTTAATGTTTTTGTATAGGTTTTATGATCCGAGCAGCAGAAATGTTCTTCGTTGAAGTTCTCATTGAGCTTATCGTTGTGCTGCTCACAGCATTCTTTTTCAGGATGATGGATATGGCAATGGTCAGTTGCATTTTCCCTGCACTGATCGTAGGTGGAATCCATAAACATAACATATTCTACCGTGCTGCCGTGCTGACAATAATGATAAAAGAGAACCATCCCATTGGTGCTCAACAAGAACATAGCCAGGGTAAGGATGGCAATAAAACGCTTATTTATTTCTCGAATTATCATATATACAAAGAAAATAAATCCTTTTAAATTTTCGTGTTAAAAAAGTGTTAACGCTCTGTGTTGGATAGCTTGAGCGGTCTTATTTGGTTCTTTTTTACCTGTTTCATCAAATCTGATTTGGGGCCACAACCTCCGCACGAACTTCCACATCCATTGGTAACATTTGGTTGGTAGGCTTCCCAAATAGCTTTGCCAAATGAATAAGCAGTATATCCAAAGGCCCCAACTACACATGTCCACATTAATATCTCTTGTACCATAACTTTAAAATATTAAACTTCCGGTTTGATAAACAATAAACGACAACAACCAAGCCAAGCCTGTTGTATAAAAAATAGTGAATACGGCCCACTTCCACGATCCCGACTCCCTGCGTATGGTAGCAATTACACCAATGCAGGGAAAATACACTAACACAAATATTAAAAAGCTCAAGGCCACTAAAGGTGTAAAGGATGGTTTACCCTGGCTATCGGTTGAGGTCTGGAGGTTCCCTATTAAGCCATTTTCATCCTCCTCGACTGTATTTCCGGGTCTATGGTAAATCACGGCCATGGTACTCACCACCACTTCTTTGGCCGCAACACCACTCAAAATGCTGATTCCCATTTTCCAATCAAAACCAAGCGGACGGATAGCAGGTTCAATAAAGTGCCCCAGGCGACCGATGTAAGAGGCTTTTTGTTGTTCGGTATATTTGGAGGCTTTTAAGGCATCTATTTGTCTTTGCAAATCATCCTTTAAACCAGCCTGATCTGCTTCCTCATTTGTTGCAGATTTTAATTGTTCCTGTTGCGTTTGCAGTGCATGAATATTGTTATCGTAATTTTGGGTGTATTCTATATTTTTCGGAAAACTCTGTAAAAACCATATGATGATAGAAGCTACCATAATAATACCACCCACCTTTTTTATGTATTGAGCACCTTTGTTCCACATGTGTCTCAAGGTGGTTCGTAGCGTGGGCATGCGGTATGGCGGAAGCTCCATAACAAAAGGAATATCCTTGTCTTTGAATAAAAATTTCCTGAATAAGCGGGCCATAAGAATGGCCAATAATATACCCAATCCGTACATGCCAAATAATATGGTTCCCGAATGTTGAGGGAAAAAAGCGCCTATGAAAAGAATATATACAGGCAACCTTGCACTGCACGACATTAATGGATTAATGAGCATGGTAATCAGGCGGTTGTTTTTGTCCTCGATGGTGCGTGTGGCCATAATGGCTGGCACGTTGCACCCGAAGCCCATTATAAGTGGTATAAATGATTTTCCGTGTAAGCCCATTTTGTGCATCAGCTTATCCATGATAAAGGCCGCACGAGCCATGTAACCCGTATCCTCCATAAATGAAATGAAAAAGAAGAGGATAAGTATATTGGGCAAAAATACTATTACACCGCCCATGCCGCTAATGATACCGTTTATAAGTAAATCCTTAAATGGTCCCGCCGTTAAGATGTTGTCCATCAGTCCCATCAGTGCCTCCACCCCGTTCTCAATCAAATCCATGGGGTATTGACCAAGTGTAAAGGTGCTTTGGAACATCAGCCACATGAAAAAGAAGAAGATGGGAAACCCGAAAAGCTTATGCGTGATAAGTGTGTCTACTATTTCGGATTTACGGATTCTTATTTTGGGCGATTCTTTGTAGGTTTGTTTAAGTGCGCCTGCAATAAAACCGTACTTGGCATCGGTTATCAAGGTTTCGCAATCATCACCCAAATCGGTTTCTACTTTTTTAATGATGGATTGGTTTTTGGCTTCCAGACGAGGTAGTTCACCATTTTGCAAAAGATTCGCACAGAAAACTTCGTCTTCTTCCAACATTTTTAGGGCTATATACCGGGGCGATATGTCTTTGGGTAAGTCAAAATCTGGAAAAACTTCCTTCTGTAGTTTAGCAATAGCCGTTTCCAGCACCGGTCCGTAATTTATAGATACCCGCCGCTGATTTACGCTCATATCTTCGTAAATCCGAATGGCTTTGGTAAACAGTTCATGAATACCTTGTCGTTTTGAACTGACCGTGGGCACAAAATTTATGCCCAACATATTACCCAATTTCTGATGGTTAAAAGTATCGCCTTTCTTTTTCAGTTCATCATACATGTTAAGTGCTGCTATCACCTTTACATCCATGTCGATAAGCTGTGTAGTAAGTAGTAGATTGCGTTCCAGGTTGGAGGCATCTATAACATTGATGATGATATCGGGCGTTCTCTCGATGATGTGGCGGCGCACAAAAATTTCCTCGGGCGAATAAGCCGATAATGAATAAGTGCCCGGCAAATCCACGATATTAAAGGTGTAGCCTTTGTGTTTAAAAGTGCCCTCTTTGGCATCGATGGTTACACCGCTGTAATTGCCCACATGTTCCTGTGAGCCGCTCACATAATTAAAAAGGGTGGTTTTTCCACAGTTAGGGTTGCCCACTAAGGCCACATTAATGGTTTTACGGCGTTCCATGGCCGATTCCCGGAGCACTTCATCGGTTATTGTCCCCTCAAATGGGATGGACGCCATTTTTTTCGCTTCCTCTTCTGATACTACTTCTACCAATGCGGCCTCGCTGCGTCGAAGCGAAACCATATAATCTAATATTTTATATTCAATAGGATCTTTTAAGGGGGCATTTTTAACTACCTTCACTTTTTTCCCCTTCACAAAACCCATTTCGATAATACGCTTACGAAATGCGCCGTGCCCTTTTATTTTTACAATAACGGCCTCTTGGTTTGTATGTAGTTCTGCTAAATTCATTTACCTGACTCCCTCAAAATGATCAACAAATGTATAGTTATAAAACTGCACCTCAAATACCAACAAATAGGGATTTTTTATAATAAGCTAAAATGCCTACCTTATTGTTACCTACAGCTAAATGTGTTTTAATGCCAGGTGTTCATTTTTACCGGGCGATTTTTTATAACGTTTATAAATGGTTTAGGTTCGGGAAACCAAATAGGTTTGTTATTTTTGCAGTTCTTAAACATGGAGAGTATGAAAGAAGAGATAGATTTTAATAAGGCATATCAGCGATTGCAGGAGCTGTTGAGGAATGGTAAAAACACCATTTCGGTAATAGAAGATGAGGTGGACGTGGAGCTGCAGATGGAGTATTTTGACATGTCGAAAAAACTATACGATGGGTTGGATAAAAAAGCGCTTATAGATCAAAAAGATGGCTTGTTGAATCCAGCGCTTGACATTGATGAAAAAAAGAAACTATTATCGTCTTTGGCTAAAATAGACGACCCTGTGGCCTACCGTGCGCTGGAGGCCTATCGCGAAAAGCCGGATGCCGGACTGGAGCAATGGAGCAAAATGGCTTTTCAAGAATCAAAAATGGTGCTGGAGACTTCGTTGCTGGGTGAAGCCCCTATTTTCGTTTCTACAGGAATGGGTGGTCAGGGTAGTAATTTGCGTTACTTTATTGTATTGGTGGCCAACGAGGGTCTTGAGCTTGCTGAGTGGCAAAAAGAACTGGTTCAAAAAGAAATCGATTATGTTTTTGATGAAAACAGCGGTGTTGTTGAAGAGGTGAAAATTGAAAAGGATATGTTTATGATAACCGGACTGCTTGATTTTGCTGTAAACGTTAAGGATACTATAAACAAAGTAGTGAAAGAATGTAATCAGATGGGCGATTTTTTAATGTCATCATTTATTGTTACCAATGTTAAGAAACTGTCTGTAGAGGAAATAAGGAATATGGTGCAGGAAGCCCGCGATGAAAGTAAAGGCAGCACGGAAGAGTACAATTAAACATAAAACTTAACATGGATTATTTAAATCAGAATATGGTAAATGTGGCGGTGCAAGTGCTGCCCATCTCTACTGAAAAAGACGCTTATGCGATTGTTGATAGTGCGATTAAAGTGATAGAAGAGTCGGGCGTAAATTATACCGTAAGCCCATTCGAAACGGTTTTGGAAGGTCATTACGACGAATTAATGCAAGTTGTAAAAAGTGTTCAAAACGTATGTTACTCACAAGGAGCCCAAAAGGTAATGTGTTACGTAAAAATACAATCGGTAGCCGGTCATGATGTTACCATTGACGATAAAATGGCGAAATACATTGAATAGAGGTTCAGGAATTTACGTGATGATAAGCGTGCTATGCCCAATCCTTCGCCACGTTCTTGTACCGGGTATTTGTGGTAATTATGGTAAGCTTTTTACCAACACCGAAGCTCCTCTACCGGGTAGTTCTTGAACACGTGAAAAGTAGATCGGCATGTGGTGGTCAAGGGTTAAAACAAAATAAAAAAAGGTAAGCACCAACTACCGCAACAGTAATAATAAAAGGATTGAAAAACAAATTACCATGGCGTACATCAAGGGAAGCGGCTTTCGTCACTATGAGTCAGTTTGAATCATCATCATTAATTTCGGTTAGCCGGAAAAAAATAACAATAAAAAAAGCTGCTCTCAGAGCAGCTTTTTTTATTGTTATTTAAATGTAGTTGTTTTATTCTGATAAATCCTCGAACTCAACGTTGGTGTACTCGTTTGTTTCCAAAACTTCTGCCAGCTCTTCTTTTGGTTCTTGCTCAAACGGTTGGTTTTGTTTGATGTAATCTACCACTTCTTGCAGGCCATCGGCAAACTTATCGAAATCCTCTTTGTACAGAAAAACTTTATGCTTTTCGAAACTGAATCTGCCATCTTGCTCAAACTTTTTTTTACTTTCCGTAATCGTTAAATAATAATCGTTTTTGCGAGTAGCTTTAACGTCAAAAAAGTAAGTTCTTTTGCCTGCTCTCACCGCTTTCGAAAAGATTTCATCTCTTTCTCTCTTTTCAAAACCTTCTTTTTTCGCATATCCTTCCATCGTCAATCAATTTGTAATTTATTGAATAAAAAAGTTGTTTCTTAATTGCTGTTCAAAAATGGGAATTATTTTTTAATAATTGTATACTATTCCAAATTAAAATTGACTATAATCTTTAATAGATGATTTTTTTTACTTTAAATACGACACAATTACGTTATAATATTTAGGTAATCAATTACTAAATAAAATAGAAGCGATGTTTTTAATTTAACATTTTAAGTTTTTATATTTATATTTTTAAACTCTTTTTATCCTATGCTTGTGGTAGGTCGTTTGCTGTATTGAATATGTAAGGAAATATTACTTTTTATGTGGTATCATATTAAAAAAGACCTATTTTTACGGCCTAATTAAAATATTAAAAGTTCTTTGAATAATGTTAAACAGACGTCTACTACGAGTTAAGGTGATGCAGATATTGTATGCACACTATCAACATAGCGAAACAAGCATCGGTAATTCCGAGAAAGAACTGTTTCATAGTATTTCTAAATCACTGGATTTATACTATTTGTATATTCTTTTAATACTTGAGGTTAGGGATTATGCCATGGGACGGATAGAGTATGGTAGGAATAAAAAATTGGCTTCAAGCGATGAGTTAAATCCCAATACACGTTTTATAACTAACAAAGTACTTTCTAAACTGGCCGATTGTGATGATGTTCGTACATACCTCGATCAAAAAGGCAATAATTGGGCGAACCATAAAGAAGTGGTAAAAAGTTTATATGCACACATTGTTGATTCACAGCAGTATAAGGATTATATGATAGCCGAAGGCAGCTCTTTTGAACTGGATAAGAAATTTATTGCCAAGCTGTTTGAAAAAGTTATCGCTTATTTTGAGCCTATTTACAGCACTTTTGAGGAGCAAAGTATTTATTGGAACGACGAAGTAGAATTTGTTTTGAGCATGGTGGTTAAAACAGTTAAAACCTTGGATGAAGAGGTGCCGCCAAAACTTATGGATACTTTTAAGGATGATGACGATGAAGAATTTGTGAAGAGGCTTTTCCGAAAAGCAGCCGTTAATCATAACGATTACTTGGCAATGATAAAAAAACACTCTAAAAATTGGGAGGTAGAAAGAGTGGCCTTTTTAGATATTGTATTAATGCAGCTTGCGCTGGCCGAATTGATTGAGTTTTCTGAAATACCGGTTAAAGTAAGTATGAACGAGTATATTGAGATTGCCAAACATTACTCAACTGAAAAAAGCGGTCAGTTTATTAATGGTATTTTGGATAAAGCCATACTGGAACTGAAAGAAACGAATCAAATTAAAAAAACCGGAAAAGGATTAATGGACGGTGAAAAGTAAAAGGTTGACACGCTGGTGTACGGCGTTATTGTGTACAAAGTTTAAAACTAAGGTATGGGGCTGTGCTGCAAGTGCAATGGTGCTTATAGCCTTAGGTGCATGCAACTCATCCGGTTCTACACAAGATGTTAGTCATGCAACACAGGAAACACAAATACAACTTGAAAAAACGCTTCATACTTTTGGCCAGGTAAAAGCGGGGGAAACAGTAGGTTGCTATTTCAACTTTACTAACGCAGGAAATCATCCGCTGGTTATTGATAAAGTGGAGGCGGGTTGTGGTTGTACGCTGGTAAAGTACCCTAAAAAGCCTTTATTGCCCGGCAATGAGGGCGAAATTGAAGTACGCTTCGATTCGCGAGGTTTTTCCGGACATCAGTATAAAGTGATTCGAATATACGCAAATATTAAAAGCAAAATGAAAGAGTTGGTCGTTACGGCCAATGTTATTAATTAGATAAATTTTTTACAATGAATTTACAAAGTGTTTTTTTACAAGGAGCTCCCGAAGGAGGATTTGGGGTTGTTCAACAACTATTGCCCTTTCTTTTAATTATCGTGGTTTTTTATTTTTTTATGATACGCCCGCAAATGAAGCGTCAAAAAGAATTGAAAAAATATCGCGAAGAACTTAAAAAAGGTGATAAGGTAATTACCACCGGAGGTATTTATGGCAAGGTAGCCGAAATAAAAGATGCGCATGTTATGATGGAGATAGCCAATGATGTGTTGATAAAAATCGACAAGTCGGCTATCATCATGGATATGTCGGATGCGCAAGCAAAACGATAAAGGATAATTTTTTAATTCCGGGCCAATAACTAAATTTGTGGTTATTGGCCTTTTTTAACTATGAAGCAATTTAAAAATAACATAACAAAGTGGTCAGATAAAGCCAAAACAAAGTTTGCTTCGGTAAAGCAAAACCGCGATTTGTTGGTGTTTATGTTGTTTTTGGTGCTTGCTACAGGGCTCTGGTTTTTAAACGCCTTGCGTAAGGAGTTTACTACAAGCATATCGTACCCTGTAAAATATGGCGATTTTCCCGACGATTTTATTTTATTGGGTAAACCGCAAAATAAATTAAATATCGAAATTAAATCTCTGGGCTATAATATCTTACCCTACCATATGGGCAAGCTCTTAGAACCGCATTTACTTAAAGTTTCCACTTTCCGACGTATAGAAACAGAAAATAGGTATGGGGCTTATTTGCCAACACACGAAATTTTTAAAAATTTTGCAGGTGCTTTTCCTAAGGATGTAGAGTTGTTATCCATCTCACCAGATACACTTTTTATCTATTTCGAAAAAAAAGTACGTAAACGGGTACCGGTAAAGTTTAATTCGCAGTTAAATTTTAAGCAGCAGTATTATCAATCCGGACAAGTATCAATTAAACCCGACAGTATTGAGGTGGCAGGTCCCGGTTCGCTCCTGGATTCAACTCTGTTTGTGAATACGGAGTTTATGGTTTATGAAGGATTGAGCGATTCACTCATTCGAAATGTGAGTCTGGAACAGATCGCTAATGTTACATTCAATCCGGCCAGGGTGGTTGTAAGTATTCCTATTGAGCCTTATACACAAAAAAATATGCGTATTCCCATTCAGCATCTTAATGTGCCCGATACCTTAGCTTTAAAAACCTTCCCCGACGATATAGGTATTAGCTTTACCGTCGCTGCCAGCCGTTTTAATAAGGTTAAAATACAGGATTTTTCTGTTGCGGTCGATTTTAATTCAAGTACTACTCCCGGTTTGCCCGACCGGTTGAAGGTAAGGATGTTAAAACAACCCGAAGGCATTAAAAACGTTTCTTACTCACCATTGTTTGTGGAATGCTTGTTTAAAAAAGTTAAGGAACGATGATAACAGTTGGGGTAACAGGTGGTATCGGCAGCGGTAAAACTACCGTGTGCAACATATTTGGTGTTTTAGGCGTACCGGTTTATAATGCCGATACTGAAGCACGGCATTTGACCAACACCCATCCGGAAATCGTGAAGAAAGTATCTTTGCTTTTTGGTAAGGATATTTACAACAATGGCCAATTGAATAGGAATAAGGTGGGCGCTTTGGTTTTTAGCAACAAGGAATTATTACAACAATTAAATGCTGTTATTCATCCACTCGTTGCAGCGCATTTTAAAGTATGGTTGAGCAAGCATAGGTATTGTAGCTATGTGATTAAAGAAGCTGCCATTTTATTTGAAAGCGGCGCCTATCGTCAAGTTGATAAAGTAGTTACAGTAACAGCACCGCAAGGTGTTAGGATAAAGCGTGTTATGCGTCGCGATGGAATAAGTGAAAAAATGGTTTTGGACAGAATGAAAAATCAGATGGAGGAGAAAGAAAAGGTGAATAAATCAGATTATATTATTGCCTGCAACGATGTTGATTTGGTGATTCCACAAGTGCTCCGCATACATGAGGAATTGATGGTATAGATATTGATGCAACAGGTGCTTTGCTTGTTAGTTTATTTTAAGCCATGCAATGGGGTTCTTTTAAATAAATGACCATAGGGAACACGGAGGAAACCAAAGGACACAAAAAACATAGTGAACCTCGTATTGCCTTTGAGTACATGGTGCTTGTAGATTATTACAGATGAAACGAGCCTCCGAAGGGTCGGGGCAAGCTATGAGAGTTTTCTCTCACACTACTTGTCCTGCCTTAGCAGGAGGAGGAATGATTATAATGGCGAGTTTCGTTTGGTAAATGAAATCAACAATAAAAAGATGAAAAAATTTAAAATATCGGGTTCCTCTTTACTAGGAGCCGGTTTAGGATGGTGGGTATTTGGCCCGGTGGGTGCACTGCTTGGTTTTGTTGTAGGTACTATGGCCGATAAGGTTTCTACCGACTTTGAAAGAGGAAGTGCCATTGGTAATCCACGCGACGGTTTTGTAGCTGCCCTGCTGATTCTGATTGCTGCCGTAATGAAAGCAGATGGTAAAGTGGTGCGTACCGAGCTTGATTTTGTTAAAGCCTACCTGCGTGGTTCGTTCAGTGAAAGCAAGACCGCAGAGGCACTTTTGATGCTACGTGATATCCTCTCAAAGGACATTCCACTGGAGCAGGTAGCCGCACAAATAGCGCGCCATGTAGATTATAACTCGCGTGTGCAACTTGTACATATGCTTTTTGGAGTGGCCAATGCCGATGGCCATATACCCCAAAGCGAACAGGATATGATACGCCATATTGCATTGCTGTTGGGACTGTCAACGATAGATTATGATGCAGTGCTAAATATGTACGTAAAAGATACAACATCAGCCTATAAGATATTGGAAGTGGAGGCTACGGCAAGCAATGAAGAAGTGAAAAAAGCCTATCGAAGAATGGCCATTAAATTTCACCCCGATAAAATTGCCCATCTGGGAGAGGAGTTTCAAGCTTCGGCCAAAAATAAATTTCAGCATGTAAACGAAGCGTATAATACCATAAAAAAACAAAGAGGATTTAATTAGCTGCGGTTTTTATTTGATGTTAATGTGATTGTACTATTTTTGCACAGAATTAAAGATTGCACCGCAATAGCGTACAACAAGGGTTAAATTGATAAAAATATTACAATGAGTGAAATGTTAAAGGGGATATTGTCCGTTTCGGGACAAAGCGGGTTGTTTAAAATGATTTCGCAAGCCAAAAATAGCATTATTGTCGAATCCTTGGTGGACGGCAAAAGAATGCCTGCATATGCAACGTCAAGGATAAGTGCCTTAGAGGATATTTCTATTTTTACCGAACAGGGTGATGAAAAGTTAGCTGAGGTGTTTAAAAATATCTACGAAAAGGAAGGTGGCAAACAAGCGATTAGCCACAAGTCGTCGGCCAACGAGTTAAAAAGCTATTTTAACCAGGTATTACCCGATTACGATAAGGACAGGGTATATGTATCAGATATAAAAAAAGTTATAATGTGGTACAACCTGCTGGTAGATAAGAATATTATTAAATTTGATGAAGAAACGGAAACTTCAGCAGAAGAAGCCCCGAATGAAAAATCAACACAAAAAGAAGAAGAAGCTTAAACAGAGGTGCTTGAGTTGAGTACAACCTGTTTGTTGGGATAATAAAAAAGAGCCACATCGTATGATGCGGCTCTTTTTTATTAAGTTAAATGGTAACGCAGCCTTGCGAGGCAGGCGATACCAGATTCCTATATTTTTTTAGCATACCGCTCGGTAAATCATTGTCGGGTTGTTTCCATTTTTTTCTGCGTTTTTCTATTTCATCCTCTTTCAAGTCTACATCAATCCGGTTGTTGTTGATGTCAATGGTAATGATATCCCCGTTATTAAGTAACCCTATTAAGCCGCCTTCGTAAGCTTCAGGAGTAATATGTCCAACAACAAAGCCGTGTGAGCCCCCGGAAAAACGCCCGTCGGTAATTAGCGCCACCTCCTTACCCAATCCGGCTCCCATAACCGCTCCCGTAGGCTTTAGCATTTCGGGCATGCCGGGTCCCCCTTTAGGTCCACTATTACGGATAACGATTACTTCGCCGGGTTTTACTGTAGTACGGATCCCTTCTATGGCGGCATTTTCGTCGTCAAAAACGCGGGCGGGACCTTTGAACAGATCACCTTCTTTGCCGGTAATTTTTGCAACCGCCCCCTCTTTGGCGAGGTTACCGTATAGAATCTGAAGATGTCCGCTTTTGCGCAAAGGCTGATCTTTAGAATGCACAATTTTTTGTCCTTTTGTTAAATCCGGTATTTCCTCCAGATTTTCCCCTACGGTTTTTCCTGTAACGGTGAGGCAGTTGCCGTCAATAAAACCTTCTTTTAATAATAATTTCATCACAGCAGGTATTCCTCCGGCATTATGCAGGTCTTCCATCAGAAATGCACCGCTGGGTTTTAGGTCGGCTAAAAGTGGTGTTCGGTCACTGATGTTCTGAAAATCATCTATGCTAAGTGGTACCTCCACAGCTTTAGCCATGGCAAGTAGGTGTATCACCGCATTGGTTGATCCTCCCAGAGCCATAATAAGCGCAATGGCATTTTCAAAAGCCGATCTTGTCATTATATCGCGCGGTTTGATATCTTTTTCCAGGAGGTTTCGGATGGCAGAGGCAAGAAGTTGTGGTTCCTGGTTTTTTTGGGGGCTTATTGCCGGGTTGGATGAGGAATAAGGTAGGCTCATCCCCATGCATTCAATGGCAGATGCCATCGTATTGGCTGTGTACATACCTCCACAAGCTCCTGCTCCGGGTATACAGTTTTTTATAATCCCCTTGTAATCATCATCGGAGATATGACCAGTTATCCGCTCGCCATAGGCCTCAAAAGCCGATACAATATTTAAATCCTGATTTTTCCAATGTCCTTTTTTTACAGTGCCACCATACATCAAAATGGCCGGGCGGTTCAGTCGGCCCAAAGCAATCATGGCACCGGGCATGTTTTTGTCGCAACCCACAATTGGAATCACAGCATCATAAAATTGGGCACCAACAACGGTTTCAATAGAGTCCGCGATAATCTCGCGCGAGGGCAAGGAATATTTCATTCCTTCGGTACCATTGGTAATGCCATCGCTTACACCGATGGTGTGAAAAATAAGTCCGTAGAGATCTTGTTGGATATCTACTTCCTGTTTAACCAGGGTGGCCAGGTCGTTTAGGTGCATATTGCAGGGATTGCCCTGGAATCCGGTACTTACGATACCCACCTGAGCTTTTTCCTGATCGCTTTCGTTCATCCCGATAGCATAAAGCATCGCTTGTGCAGCGGGAAGGCTCTCGTCTTGTGTAATAGTACGGCTATGTCGGTTTAATGGATGTTTCATATATTTTTTTTTCTGACATCGGGGTTAACAATGTCGGGGTTATTAATTTAAACTGTAAACTCCTTTAACACCTAAGCAAATTGAATTGTTTTACACCCTGCGGGATTATTAAACATCTAACAAGTTTAGGTGGAAGCTATAAACAACCCTGTGGCACTTACCTTTATCTTATCCGTTTTGCTTAGCTTATCTTTTTGTCGGATGGTAGGGTAATTCATCAAAAAAAAACATGTTAACTCCTACGTATTAGGTTTGGTTAAATCAAAGAATTAGTTTATTATTACCTTTCGTAAGCTGGAAAGGCAGATGTTTTTTAAATGGCTCATATGCAGTACGTAGCAAGATAATTCAGGAAGGGATTTTGCACGACCCCGAAGATATATAATCAAAAATAAACAATAAAATATGAAATTTGTAGTTTCAAGTTCCGAAATTTTATATCACTTACAGGCGGTAAGCCGTGTTGTGAGCAGCAAGAGTACTATTCCGATATTGGAAAACATTTTGTTTGAACTAAGCGAAGATAAACTTACCATCACGGCCTCCGATTTGGAATCGACCATGGTAACTTCCATGCCTCTGGAAAATATTGAAGGCACCGGAGTAATTGCATTACCGGCAAAAATTTTACTTGAAACACTCAAAAAGTTCCCTGAGCAACCCATCACTTTTGATATTTCGGACGATACCAAAAAGGTAGATATTGTTACCGACAAAGGTAAGTTTAGTGTGGTAGGATTGGATGGAGATGAGTTTCCGGAGATACCACAAATAGATGCCGATAAGTCGTCACGTTTGAATTTGCCCGCTTCCTTGGTACTTTCGGGGATTAATAAAACGCTGTTTGCTACTGCCGATGATGAGTTGCGTCCGGTAATGAACGGAATATTGATCGAAATGTCGCCCGAAAATCTCACCTTTGTGGCCAGCGACTCACATAAGTTGGTGCGATATCAGCGCAGTGATGCGACTACGGAGTTTTCCTCGTCCTTTATCTTACCCAAAAAACCGGCCTCATTTTTAAAAAGTGTTTTGGTAAAAGAAGAGGGGGATGTGCTGATAGAGTTCGACGATAAAAATGCTTTTTTTCAGATGGAAAACCATCGTTTGGTGTGTCGCCTTGTAGAAGGAAACTACCCCAGTTATAATGCCGTTATTCCGCAGGACAATCCCAATAAAGTGATTATCGACCGTCAGGAGGTGGTCAATTCGTTGGGAAGAGTATCCCTGTTTTCGAACCAGGCAAGTAATTTGGTAAAGTTGTCTATCAAGGGAGATGAATTGATGGTTTCTGCACAGGATATTGATTTTTCTATCTCAGCATACGAAAAATTAAGCTGTCAGTACGAAGGTGAACCAATAGAAATAGGATTTAAATCGGCCTTTTTAGCTGAGTTGCTAGACAATGTTTCTACAGATGATGTGGTAATGGAGTTAGCCGACCCTGCTCGCGCGGGTATATTTTTACCCACCGAAAACGATGGCCCCGAGGATGAACTTATGTTGTTAATGCCCATGATGATTAACGCGTAATTAGTTGTATCCGATAAAAAAATGGATGCAGTTTAATGAATGAATATAGATATAAAAAAGGGAGCCTTGCGCTCCCTTTTTTTATATCTTTGTTGGCTAAATTTTTACGATGGATGAATGCAGTAGTTAGTCTATTGGTTGTGAGTATCAAAGCCTTAATTATCTGATGGCTAATACTTCATAACTGATACTTATTACAGGTATAACTTGTCCGGGTATTAAAGAAATAATCATGCAAAAAAAGAAAGTAGTTATAGGATTGTCGGGAGGGGTAGATTCGAGTGTTGCGGCCTATGTTTTAAAGCAACAGGGTTATGAGGTAATCGGCCTGTTTATGAAAAACTGGCACGATACCACAGGAGTGCTGGATTCGGATTGCCCATGGTTAGAGGATAGGTTCGATGCCATGTCGGTGGCAAAAAAACTGGATATTCCCTTTCATTTTGTCGATTTGAGCGAGCAGTACCGTGCTCGTGTGGTGGATTATATGTTTAGCGAGTACGAAAAGGGGCGTACACCCAACCCGGATGTACTGTGCAATCGCGAAATTAAGTTCGATGTTTTTATGGACAAAGCCTTTGAGCTGGGAGCCGATTATGTGGCTACCGGCCACTATTGCCGAAAGGACACCATAGAAAAAGACGGTAAGGTATATCATCGATTGCTGGCGGGTAATGATACCAACAAAGACCAAAGTTATTTTCTTTGCCAGCTCTCGCAGCAACAACTGGCCAAGTCTTTATTCCCAATAGGAGATATTGTAAAACCTGAGGTGCGCAGGATAGCTAATGAGTTAAATCTGATTACTGCCCATAAAAAAGATTCGCAGGGAATTTGCTTTGTAGGTAAAGTGGATTTACCCGTTTTTCTTCAGCAAAAACTGGAATCAAAAAAAGGTAAAGTCTTTCTTATTGAAAAGGATTCGGAATTATACAAGCGCAATTGGCAACAAGCTTTCGACAACCCAACCGATGAGGTACTCGAAGAGCTGTCCAAACCGTATTTATTTCATCCGAAATATGGCAAAAAGGTCGGTGAGCATGGCGGGGCACACTTTTATACCGTGGGACAGCGTAAAGGGCTGAATATTGGAGGCTTTCCCGAACCGCTGTTTATTATTGGTACAAATATTCTGCACAATCAGATTTATGTGGGTATGGGCAAAGAAAACCCCGGGTTGTTCCGTCAGGTACTTAAAATAAATACCGGCGAGCTGCATTGGATTCGTCCTGATTTAGCCTTGAAAGAGGGCGAGAGTTGCAGGCTGCGCATTCGTATCCGTTATCGGCAGCCACTGCAAAATGGAGTGATTCATTGCCGTAAACAAGGCATGTATGTGGTGTTTGATCAACCCCAGCGTGGCATTGCACCAGGACAGTTTGCCGCTTGGTATATGGATGATGAGTTGATAGGCTCCGGAGTAATAGGTTAAGATACCTTGTGCTTATCAGCTATTTTATTTTATACTAAGGAGCTACATCCTCACATTGGCACATCAAATGTTTAATAATTGATATCCATGGTAAAAAATTGGGCCTTAATTGTGTTTTGTTGTTTTGTTTTTATATCAAAAGGTCAAACTGGGCAAAAGGATCAAATGCCCAAGGATACGCTGGATAGAAAAATGGTGCATCGTCAGATTCATGAAGTTTCTGTGCAGGCTCCCGTAAAAATAATCGCAAAAAACAAATGGCCGGGTGCTTATGCTGCCATACCGGGTACAGCGCTTCAATCGGGGAGCCCCTATACTTTACAGCTTCAACTTAATAGATTACCCGGTGTGGTGATGCAGCAGGGTACTTTAAGCACCAATCGCATCACTATCCGCGGTATCGGATCACGCACGCCTTATCAAACCAATCGTATAAAAGCTTATTGGGGCGAAATGCCTCTGACAGACGGGGATGGTGCTACTGCATTGGAGAATATTGGACTTAACGACATGGGTAGGGTAGAGGTGCTCAAGGGGCCTGCTTCGTCCTTATACGGTGCCGGATTGGGAGGGGTTGTTTTGCTGCATCCATTTAGTAAGGGGTTGGATAAGTCTACCATACGTATAAATAGCGGGGTAGGTAGTTTTGGTACCCATTTGCATCACGCAAATATCAAGCTAAAAAACACCCAAAAAGGAAATTTTCAACTTGTAGGGGGTGCCATAAATACGGATGGATACAGGCAAAATAGTTCGTATCAAAGGTATAACCTCACCTTTAAAGGACAGCAAACACTGGGGCGTAATTATTTCAATTTCTTGTATAATTTCAAATACCTCAAAGGTGGAATTCCCAGTTCCCTGGATAGTTTGGATTTTAAGGATAAGCCACAAAAAGCAGCCTCCTCATGGTACAATATCAGGGGCTACGAAGAGGACAGGGGACATATGCTTTGCTTGGGGTTTGTATCTCCCATTAGAAACAACTGGGTTAATTCCTTTAGCTTCTTTGCAAAAAGTTCATCGCTCAACGAGTTACGTCCTTTTAACCAACTTAATGAAAATCGCTATTCCTATGGTTTGCGAAATAAGCTTAGTTATAGTGTGGCACAATTAAGGGCAGAAGTTGGAATCGAAACAATGATCGATAACAATGAAGTTGCTATGTTTGGGGTAAAACAGGATGATTTAGGTAAGCAGCTTAGTGATACGGAACATCGGCGCCGCTATTACAATATTTTTGGACTGCTTGAGTACCATCCTTTGTCGGAACTTGTTTTGCAAGCGGCATTCAACTATAACCATACGGATTATGCTTCAGTGAATAGGATTAAAACCAACGAAGAAACAGAATATGCTTATGATCCGGTGTTTTCGCCTCGGGTGGGTTTTAACTATCAGCTATCGGCACAAATCTATGTTTTTGGCAGCTTGGGGCACGGTTTTTCGACCCCCTCGGTAGAAGAAGCGCAAATGCCCAATGGATCCTTTAACAAAAACATAAAGCCCGAAGAGGGAATGAGCTATGAAATGGGAACAAGGTGGGCTTATCCCGAAGCCAATATTTATGCCGATTTGACCTTGTATTGGATGAGGATGAAAAACCTTTTGGTAACCGAGCGCGATGCGATAGATCAGTTTTATGGAAAAAATGCAGGTAAAACGGCACATCGGGGTATCGAAGCCACCCTTGGCCTGGATCTTATTAAAAAAGTAGAAAGCAAACATTTGAGCTTAGAATTTTCCTTTTTTGTCTCCAAAAATACGTTCATTGATTTTGTTGATGACGGTATCAACTATAAAAACAAGCATCTGCCAGGTATTCCGGGCTCAAGTACAAGCTTGCAGTTGCAGGGATACTTTAATCCATTCCGATTTAATATAAACCATGCCTTTACCGGGTCGCAGTATCTTAACGATGCCAACAGCAAGCAGTTAAACTCATACCATAAAACCGATGCCAGGGTGTCTTTTGACTTTAGTTTAAACAAGATAGGCGGAAGTGTTTATTTGGGTGTTTACAATATATTCGATAAGCCTTATGCTTCCATGCTGGTGGTTAATGCTAAATCTTTTGGCAATGCCCGGCCACGATATTACTATCCCGGGCTCCCTTTTAATGCCATTGGAGGAGTGGAATTGTCTTTTTAAAACAAGTACTGTCTTATTTTCATCAAGCCAAAAATTTGATGTACTTTTGCACAAATTTTTGAGATTACACAAATCATGTTTAGATTACATTGATACTGAAATAAATATATAAAATGGGATTACAATGTGGAATAGTGGGCTTGCCCAATGTGGGAAAGTCAACTTTGTTTAATTGCCTGTCGAATGCAAAGGCGCAATCGGCCAATTTTCCGTTCTGTACAATTGAACCTAATGTGGGTGTTATCACGGTGCCCGATGATAGGTTGATAAAACTGGAAGAGTTGGTGAAGCCCCAAAGAGTTCTGCCTGCTACGGTAGAGATTGTTGACATTGCAGGTTTGGTTAAAGGTGCCAGTAAAGGCGAGGGGCTGGGCAATAAGTTTTTGTCGAATATTCGCGAAACAGATGCCATTATTCATGTGCTGCGCTGCTTTGATAATGATAATGTTACCCATGTTGACGGTTCTGTTGATCCGGTGAGAGATAAAGATGTTGTTGACATGGAGCTTCAGATAAAAGACCTGGAAACGATTGAGGCCAGATTGCAGCGCTCCGAGAAAGCGGCCAGAACATCTAAAGATCCGGATTTAAAAAAACTGGTGGAGGTGCTACATTTATATAAAGCCGCATTGGAATCGGGGAAATCAGCACGTTCAGTTCAATTAGAGGATGCGCAGCAGAAATTGGGCAAGGAACTTTTTTTGCTCACCAATAAGCCCGTGCTATATGTTTGTAATGTAGACGAGGGTTCAGTGCTCAAAGGAAATAAACATGTTGAAGCGGTTAAGGAAGCCGTTGCCGATGAAAATGCCGAAGTGCTGGTGATAGCGGCACAAACGGAAGCCGACATAGCCGAGCTGGACTCTTTTGAGGAACGTCAAATGTTTTTGGAAGATATTGGATTGAAAGAATCGGGTGTGGCTAAACTGATTCGTTCGGCTTATAGGTTACTGGACTTGGAAACCTATTTTACAGCAGGTGTGAAGGAGGTACGTGCCTGGACCTATCAAAAAGGAGATCGCGCCCCTCAGGCAGCGGCAGTAATTCATACCGATTTTGAGAAAGGATTTATTAGGGCGGAAGTCATAAAATATGACGATTTTATAAAATATAAATCGGAACAGGCTTGTAAAGAAGCAGGCAAAATGAATGTGGAGGGAAAGGAGTATGTGGTTAAAGATGGTGATATAATGCACTTTAGATTTAATGTGTAGCGGTTTTACCTTTGCTTCGTTAAAAAACATGGAGGTAGGTAGTTTTGCCTATTTATTGTAAATAATAATTAGCCATAAAGTGTTGAGGCCAAATGGAGTTGATCAGCTGGCCCATTAAAATATGCTTATTACTAACCGATCTACACCAGATCGGTTTTTTTATGCGCTATATATCGATTGCTATTTTTTATTTAACTTTGTTGTGCACCAAGTTGATATAAATGTACAGGCTAATCTTTTTTATATTATTTTTTGTACTTGTCGCGAGCAAATCCTCGTATGGCCAGTTAAGGGATTCAATACATTCCGGTGTGATTTATGTGCCGCAAAAAATAATTCGGGGCGACACCGTTCCGCATGTTTATATTGATGAAATTAAAGTAGTTACGCCGTGGGTTTTTAAAAATAAAAGAGAGCAACGCAGGTACGGTAGATTGGTGATAAACATAAAAAAAACCTTACCCTATGCGCGTTTGGCCAGAAATAAAATTGATGAAATTGCTGCTTCATTGGATACCATAAAAGGAGAGAAGCACAGAAAACAGTTTGTAAAACAATCGGAAAAGGAGCTGTTTAATGAATTTGAGCAGCCCCTAAAAAAATTGACGTATTCGCAAGGTCGGATGCTGATAAAATTAATAGATAGAGAAACCGGCGACACAAGCTACCAACTGATAAAAGAGTTAAAGGGAGGCTTCTCGGCCTTTATGTGGCAGTCCGTTGCTCGTATTTTTGGCTCCAACCTTAAGGCCGAGTACAATAGTAAGGGCAGTGAGGCTATGGTAGAACACATAATACTGATGATTGATAATGGCTTGCTGTAAACTATACGCAATTATGGCTTAATCGCGATAATCTTGCAATCAACAGTTTAATGTTTGAAGATGCCACGGGGGTTTCAGTATCCGATAAAATAATCTTATTTTTTTCCTTGTCGATTTCGGTAATAAAATTGAGGTTTACGATGCACGATCGGTGTGTTCTGAAAAAATGACTTTGGGGCAGTGATTCTTGAATACTTCCAATGGTTTTATTAACCGACAAGCACTCTCCGTTTGTTTTTATTATTTTACAACTATTACCATCGGCAAGTACAACAGTAATTTCGTTGAATGCAACGATGTGTAAACCTTTTTGATGGTTTACCAGTAATTTACAGTTATTGTAGCCGGCGTTACTGTCCTTAGCCAGCTGTTGTGCATACTTTTCTTTTTTTAGGTTAATTTTATTCACTTCATCTATTATTTGCTTCGGCTTAATTGGCTTTAATATGTAGCCTGATGCACCTAAACCCACCGCATTGATAGCGTAATGCTGATGTGCCGTAACAAAAACAACATCGAAATTGATGGTGTTAAAATAACTGAAGAAATCCAAGCCCGATTGCTGTGGCATCGAAATGTCCAGGAAAACAATGTCGGGGGCGTGTTTTTTTATTAATAAAACACCATCCTTAAGGTTATCTGCTGTTGTAACCACTTCAATGGTTTCGTTCAAATACATACGTAAAATCAATTCTAAGCTCTGCCGGGCAGAATACTCATCATCTATTATCGCAGCGGTAAGCATAGGTAGTATCTAAAATAATGTGTGAGAAATAAAGCAGTAAAATAGTAAAAAAGTATTAAACTGATAAATAAAAACTGAGCTTTGTTATTTTTAGTGCATAAATAGTATGCTTATGTTATTATAAATGTTCTTAAACAGCGATGTTTTGATCAAAACACATGCGCATATTTATCATTAAGTTTTTTTAACTTTTAAGGTGAGCCTTTTTTTAATAGTTTTAAAATGTTTACATACACCATGTAAACAAAGAAAAAAGTTAAGAAAAACTATAAATGGTTGTGGATACAGTTTGCCTAAAAATTGGAATGTAATTTTTTAGTAAAACCAAACTTCACTGATGACATTACGTAATTATCTGGTTTTTATGAGATTAAAATTTAAGGAATTGTTTGGCAAAACGGATGATAATACCGTAAAGTTAAAACGGAAGATTTTTTGGTACTTTGTAATTGAAGTGTTGTTGGTGATTGCTTTGTTGGGTTTTACCTTTTTCCTTATTACGGTAGTGTTACCATAGGTTAAAATAAATTATATAACAGGGTTAAATATTTTAACTGCCAAGGATATTAGCCAGGTTTGTTTTTGTTATGTTGTATGGTTGTAACGAATAGCGATTTTTGGTAGAGTACTTTACCATCAATCCAGGTCGATAGTTTCCATTCGCCCTTTTTATCCTCAATAGGTTCCCATATCGTATCGCCCAAAAAAAACTCATAATCATTCGATTTAACAAATAGCTCTCCGGTAAAGGGTGGCGTGGTTTTTCCGTTCTCGTCCGGAAAAGGGGGATGATCAATTTCAAATTGTATTCGCTTGCCTTTGGCTCCTTTGATTTTTATCACATATCCAAACTCTATTCCCAGCTGCAGAGGTATTTCCGTAGTTATTTTTTTTAGTTTGGGCAGTTCCTTTGAATCGCGGTTCCATTGCGAATATATGCCATAACTATATAATTCGGATTGAATTTTGTTTTTTGCCATTGTACTTTCTGTAAACTACTAAACTTTGTTATTTTTTGTAACTTAAATTATAACAGCTAGTGCGGTGTTGGCAAATGAAATTAATGTCTTGCTCCTTTGCTAAGGCTTTGGAGTTAAGTGGATTGCTTAAACGCCAACAGTCTGTTGTATTATTCTTCTAATAAATATTTTAGTTGATCAAGCATAATGGGTATATCCTCACTATTAATCCCATTGTCCAATAAAGTTGGGGTGTCCTCCTTAAAAGTTTCAAAAAATACCGAATAGTCGTTTTTCATTTTGGCCACCGCTTTTTGGTAGAACAGTAAGGCTTCCTTTCTGTTGCTTTTACACCAATACACATGGCCAAGGTTAACCAGGTCTTGTGTTCTTGCATCTGAAATAAGCAGTTTTTGATAGTATTTTTCTGCCTGATCAAAATTTCCCGTTACAAAGGAACACCAGGCGATGGGACGCCAAACTTTTGTATTGGAGTTGTCCAGATATTCCACTTTAAAATAATATTTTAACGCTTGTACGTAATCTTTTAAATCGAGGTAGCAATGGCCTATGGATGCTTGGGTGTGCAAGTCGTCGGGCTTAAGGCGTTCGGCTATGCGATAATACTCTAATGCTTTTTCATTCTGCTTTAAGAGCTTGTACATTAAAGCTATTTTTTTAGTTGTCCACAATTGTTCGGGCTTTATAATATCCGCTTTCTGATAAGCATCTAATGCACTCTGATAATTTTGTAATTGTTGTTGGCAATAGCCTATTTTCTGTATTATCTCGAGTTGGTTGTTGTCATCCAGGTTAATCAAATTAAAAGCCTCTTTTGCATCGGCATAATATTCCTTTTTAAAGAAAAATTCGGCTATCTGGCGTAAATGCTTGCTTTTACTAATGATTTGATGAAAGAACCATTTGTTGTGAAAGTCCATCTGCCAGGCAAATACATCTTCAAATTGTTGATGCTGCGGATGAAGTTTGTATAAACGGTAAAGGTCCTGAATATAGCGATTCGATATCGTGGCGTCTTCTTTTCCGGCTTGCACCAATTTTTCGTCAGCTTCAATTTCACCCATCTGCTCAAGTTGTTGTTCCAACATGTTGCCCATCATATCTTTCTGAAATTGAGGCATGTGAGGTACACTTAAAAACAAAGAGTATTTATCTGAGTTGCATAAAAAACCGGAGTTGGTAAGACTGTCTTGTAATTTTTGAGATGAAAACAAATTGGTTTCATCTTTCCATACTTGTTTTAATGCCTCGTTTTCAATGTAAAAAGGTATTAGCCAGTTGCTTATGTTGTTAAAAAAGCTAAAGTGTTTAAGCATTTTAAAAGTGTTTAAAAACACATCGGCTCCCTCCATTTGCAGTTCCGAAAGTTCTTCTAATTTGCTCATTAACTCCGGCGAATCCTTAAAAAAATCTTCCCATTCAGGGTTTTCGCCCTCATTAAACCTATCACTGATCATGTTGTCCAAATCTAATTTGTTGCGTAGGTTGGGCTGCATTTTTACTACCTCGGGAATAATTTCGTCCGTTAGTTTTCTGGATATTTTTTCGGTTTCGCGGGTACGTATCAGCTGTATAGCAATGCTAACCATATTGTCTGTTAATGTGTCATCCTGCTGTATTAAGGAAAGTCGCGAAGTAATGGAAGGGTACAGTACGGTGCGGGTATCATACTTAAATAAAACCAGCAAAAGCCCGGTAATTGCACGTTGTTTAATTTCATTGTGCGAATGGTGGATAAAGTGGAATAATAAAAGTATTTTTTCTAAATTAAATTCTTTCAAGGTGCCTATAGTCAATGCCGAAACAAAAATACAGCGTTGACTATAATGTAGCGATTCATCGTCAATAAGCTTTTTAATTTGTTCTTCCTCGTCGTTTGATATTTTATCCAGTACCCATAATTTTCTGAAAAGCTGTGTGGCCGTTTCCTGTACCGCTGTGTCTAAATCTTTTGCAGAACCCCCAATGCCGGCTTCCTCGCTCATTTGTTTTTTGGCCACTTCGCTGTAATAGGTTTTTATAAATGCCTCAAGTTGCATTTCCCCCTTGGCAGCCATCATTCTGCGCGTTTCATAAAAAATATCGCTCGAATGCACGTTTCGGATGGATCTAACAAGGTTATCGCACAAATGGTAGCACGATATTATTATATTGTTATATACTTTCTGACGTTCGGGGTCGTTAACACCTTCAACTGTATATTTGAGTAAGCTTTTATAAGTTAATTCCAAATTGTAATGTTCGTCAATCAGATGTCCTCCATGATGTTCTTTAGTAAGTTTGCCCAGCATATTCAGTGCATCCTTAATTCGTTTTTCATTTAAGGCTTTTTCAATGGAATCTTGTGCTTTCTTTATTTCGGATATGCTCATTATTGCTGTAGTTTAAAATGCTTCTCCCAAATTTAATATTAATACGCTTAACTACCCAAAGATTATCGAAAACGTGGGTAAAGTGCAGAATAATTTGGGACTAAACTTTTTTTGTGATGCGAATATATTATTTTTGCTTTACAATACGAAAAGGAAAGCTCCGGAATAACAAGGAAGAATTGGTTTTAGACAGGCTTAGTTGAAATAGGAGTTATTGACTTTTTTAGCACCATTATTTTATGATTAGATAAGCTTAGCGGCTGCCTGGATTCGCCATAAAGGTGCTTAGGCAGGAATTTGGAAGAACTACAATAGGATACCCATATGAAAAAAAAATACTTCTCCATACTGTTTTTGTTGTGGGCAATAATTGCAAGCTCCATGTATGCCCAGATACAGAAAATTGGTATTCCCGAAATTGAATATTTTAACAGACGGCAATATGCAGGGGCCACACAAAATTGGGACATACAGCAAGCATCCACCGGTTTTGTTTATTTTGCCAATAACGAATGCCTATTAGAGTACGATGGCGTAAACTGGAATATGATTGACCGGATGAGCGGTAACATCGTCCGCAGTGTCAGTGAAATTGGAAACAGATTGTATACCGGTTCGTTTGAGGAGTTCGGGTATTTTGAGTACGATAGTATTCAGCAGCTTAGTTATAATTCTTTGTGGGACAAAGATATACCTGAGGGCTTGGGGGATATATGGGATATACATAGTTGGAATGGAGAGGTGGTGTTGCGTACTGAGCACTCTCTGGTTTTTATAAACAATGATAAATTAGCTAAGATTATCAGTGCTCCTTTACGCTTTACTTCGTCGTATGTAGTAAATGGATTGCTGTTGGTGCATGATGAGGAAGAGGGACTGATGGAAGTCCGTGGTGATAAAGTGTTTCCTGTTGCGGGCGGCGAGGTGTTTATTGGTAAGGAAATTACCTCAATACTACCTGCTTCGGATAATAGCTTTGTGATTGGTACCATTAGAGCGGGTTTGTTTTTATGGGACATGCGTGGCGTGGTGAAGTGGAATGTGGAGGCCGACCCCTTGCTGAAAATAACCAATATTTTTTGTGGCCTCAAGTATAACAACGACTTTATGGTGTTTGGTACCATTCAGGGGGGGGTTGTAGTGGTGGATATGCAAGGAAAGGTTTTTATGCAAATAGATAAAGACAAAGGCCTTAATAATAATACGGTATTGAGTTTGACTGTCGATCGCGAAGGAAATATTTGGGGCGGGTTGGACAATGGTATTGTAAGGATTAACTTTAATTCGAGCGTAAGTTTTTTACAAGGCTATTACAATTTGGGAACCGGATACTGTTTGGAAAAGTATAATGATGATTTGTATTTTGGCACCAACCAGGCTCTTTTTAAAATCTCCGCTTCAAAGTTTTCCGATCCCTTGAAAACCAGAGATGACTTTAAACGTTTAGCAAACACCGATGGTCAGGTGTGGGCTTTATATCATGATCAGAACAGTCTTTTATGCGGTCATAATTTTGGCGCTTTTGATATTTCAAACGGCACGGCAAAAAAAATTACGCCGGGAGGGATAAACGGGGTGTGGAATTTTAAGCCGGTGCCCGGTAGACCCGACCTTATTCTTTCAGGTACCTATCAGGGTATTTGCGTTTTTCAAAAACGGGAAGGCAAGTGGTTGTTTAAAAGTAAAATTGAAGGTTTCGACGAATCGTCAAGATATATGGAGTGGGATGACAAGGGAAATTTGTGGGTTTCGCACGGGTTTAAAGGGGTTTTTAGCTTAAGGTTTGATAACGATTTTACGGCCGTAACAAGGGCAGATTCTTTTACCAGAGATTCTTTTCCCGGAAACAGGGCTAGCCTGGTTCTTTCTAAGGTGCGAGGTATGTGCGTTTTTTCGGGTTTTGATGGGATTTACAGACTTGCATCAGACAGTTCCACCTTTGAAAGAGAAGAGCTTTACGATGCGTTTTTCGATGCCGGCCGGTTTCCTAAATTTTTAAAAGAGGACAAATACAACAACATCTGGTATTTTAGCGATAATAGTGTGGGGGTACTCCGCTATATGGAGGATGGCACGTATAGAAAAGTGGTAAACCCATTTCTACCTTTGGAGAGGAAGCTGGTAGGGGGTTTTGAGTTTGTTTTTGTGCAAGACCGCCAAAATGCGCTGTTTGGAATAGAAGACGGCTTTGCACACTATTCATCATATGACAAAAAAAACTATCAAATACCTTTTAACGTGCATGTGCGTTCGTTTAAGGAGCTCTCCGATACAATAAGTTATAGTTTTAACAGTGTAAAAAGCGGACCACTGCCTCAAATTGTGATGCCTGTTTTTAAGTTTCGGAATAATACTTTTGATGTGAGTTACGCAGCTTCCTTTTTAGAGGGTAGCGGTATGCGCTATTCAACCTACCTAAAAGGCTTTGACCAGGCTTACTCTGATTGGTCCGAATCGAAAACCAGAACTTTTGCCAATCTGCACGAAGGTATATATACATTTGGGGTGAAAGCAAAAAATAGATATGGAGTAGAAGCGGAACCTGTCTATTTTAGCTTTGAAGTGCTGCCACCATGGTACAGAACCTTGTATGCCAAAATGGCCTATCTACTATTGTCCATAGGCTTAATTTTAATCCTTATGTTTTTTATCAACCGCAGGATTGTTTTGAGTAGGCTTAAGGAAGAGGCCAAACAAAAAGAACACTTCAGAGCGAAAGAGGAGCAACTTAAGAATGCCGCCTTATTGTCCGAAAAGGAAATGATAAAAATGCGTAACGATAAGTTGCGTAGCGAAATAGTATATAAGAAGAAGGAATTGGCTAACTCGGCCTTGCACCTCATACAAAAAAATGAGGTATTGTCGGATATCAAACTACGGCTCAAAAAAATAAGTAAGGTGCCGGCGGCATCCGGCATCAACAATGAAGTAAACGCTATCATCAAAAAAATAAATCGGGAACTGGTCGACGAAAATAATTGGGATGTGTTTGAAATGCACTTTGATCAGGTACACGAGGAATTTTTACGAAAACTTACCCAACAACATCCCGACCTCAGTCAACGCGAACAAAAATTAAGCGCCTTTATTAAAATGGGTATGTCATCCAAAGAAATTGCCGCATTAATGAATGTTACTACTCGCGCCGTTGAAAATAACCGCTACAAATTGCGATTAAAATTAGGATTGGACAAAGGGGATAATTTATCGGCTTATATTGCTAGCTTGTAAAACCTGTGGCGCTGGGTGTGTTATAAGAATTAGATTTCACCTGCTGAGGGTGCAAATTATTTTAGTTCGTGTTTGGCAGGTAAGTTTTTAACTCAGTAAAGCTACACAATCAACTTTTCCGGCGTGTACTGTTCTGTTCGCCTGCCTGCTTTAGGGCGGGGGTGTTTCGTACCTCTACATTATCCATGGCCGGCAAAAACAGGCTTTCCTTTCCATGATCCACAGGTTTAACGGAAGAGCAAAAGGCGGGGAATCGTTAAATGCGCTATGCATATAATGGTAACATTTCTTCGTGGTAAATAAAAATCCCATATTTATTCGTTTATAACTGAATAGCGCAAAGCGCAATTCAGAAAACTTCCTGTTTTAACAGAGTAGCAGCGTCTTTTACCCGGGTAGTAAATCGTTAGCTGTTAAAAGATGTTATTGAATCGTTTTGTTAAAAAATAATTAAAGTGTGGTTGGTGAAAAAGTGAATTTCATAGGTTGGTTTGTATAAATGCTTGATATATAATGGTTAATGTTTTTGGGTGTGAGGTTTTAGTGAGGTAAAAAAAGGGCATGTTAGAGGTTTTTATGATGTCATTTATTAGCTTCCATTAACATTTGTCCACATGTTTGCATCACTATAATTTCTAAAATCTAAAAACAAATGAAAAATTTATTAGGAACAATTTTCCTTTTCATGTGCACCACACTAATGTGGGCACAAGAAACTACGGTTTCGGGTAAAGTAATTTCCCAGGACGATGGTCTGGGTATGCCCGGAGTAAGCGTGTTAGTAAAGGGGACCACAATTGGAACCATCACATCCTTGGATGGCGATTTTTCGCTTCAGGCCAACATGGGCGAAACACTTGTTTTTTCCTTTATCGGGATGGAAACGCAGGAGCATGTGATTAGCTCTTCCACTATTAACGTGGTAATGAAAAGTATTATCTCCGATTTGGACGAGGTGATAGTAGTGGGTTATGGCGTGCAGAAAAAGAGTGTTATGACTGCCGCAATTAGTAGTGTAAATGCAGATGAGCTGGAAAAGGCAAATCCATCACGTATCGAGGATGTGCTTAAAGGACGTGTTTCCGGTGTTCAAATCACCCAAAGTTCTGGTCAGCCTGGTGCAGACTCTAAGGTTAGAATTCGTGGTGTAGGAACTGTAAATAACAGTGAGCCTTTATACATTGTAGACGGGATGGCAGTTGATGGTGGTATCAATTACCTGAACCCATCAGATATTGAGTCTGTTGAGGTGTTAAAAGATGCGGCATCGGGTGCTATATATGGTGCAAGGGCGGCAAACGGTGTTATTTTGGTAACCACAAAATCCGGAAAAAAAGGAACAACGAAGGTGAATTACGATTTTTCCTACGGAATCCAGAATCCCTGGACAGAAAGAGATGTGCTGAATGCTACGCAGTATATGGTTATTATGAACGAAATGGCTTTGAACGATGGCAACAGTGCCAGGTACACTGCCGATCAAATTGCCAATGCAGGGTCAGGTACCGATTGGCAAAGCAAAACATTTAATTATGATGCACCGGTGCAAAATCACCAAATAAGCTTATCCGGCGGTGGTGAGACTTCTAATTTCTTTTTATCTTTTGGGTATTACAATCAGGAAGGTATTGTAGGCGGTAATTTCGATCGTTCAAATTTTGAGCGTTATAGTGTGCGTATAAATAATACTTACGATGTTTTTAATGTAGACAGAGGTTTATTGAAGAAACTTAGAGTAGGTGTTAATGCAGGATACACACGTATTGTTTCCTCAGGTATCGAAACTAACTCGGAGTTTGGTTCGGTACTGGGTAGTGCATTGGCCTTTAATCCTACTGTTCCGGTTTATGCCACGGATCCTGATGCAGTTTTGGCATCGCAACCTACGGCGGTTACCGATAAAAACGGAAGAGTATACTCTTTGCCACCGGCAGGCTTTCAGGAGATAGCGAATCCGGTAGCTATGTTAGATGCTCCTTCGGCCTCAAAGGACAATTCAGATAAAATAGTAGCTACTTTTTGGGGCGAACTGGAATTGTTGCAAGATCTTAAGTTTAAATCGAGCTATGGTGTAGATTTAGCCTTTTGGGGTGGTGATGGACATACCTTCCCTCATTTCTTAGCCAGCCAAGGTAAACATGTAGAGCGCAGCCATGTGTATTCTAACATGAACAGAGGCTATACCTGGCAGCTGGAGAATACCTTGCATTATGTAAAGAGCTTTGATGATAAGCATAACTTCTCGGTGTTATTAGGACAATCCGCTAAGGAATATACAACCAGGTACTTAGCTGGCGATGATTATGATTTGTTGGAGAACGACCCTAATAAAGCTGTAATTGATTATGCTATTGCCGATAGGGATGATGAGCGTGTTGCAGGTGGTACAGGTGGTTTTACATCAAGAACCCTGGCTTCTTACTTTGGAAGGTTAGATTATAACTTCGATGAGCGCTACATGCTTCAGGCTACGGTTCGTAGAGATGGTTCGTCAAACTTTGGCCCCAGCAACAAATGGGCTATTTTCCCGTCTTTCTCTGCAGGTTGGAATATCACTAACGAAAGTTTTATGGACAACAGACCTATGTGGTTAAGTTATATGAAACTAAGAGCCAGTTGGGGTAGAAATGGTAACGAAAATATTGCACCTTTCTCTTACACCAGCTTGATGGATGGTGGTCAGAACTACTACTTTGGCTCAGGCGATTATTCCTTGATGCAGTATGGTAGCAATCCTTCGCGTATTGCTAATGCCGATGTTAAATGGGAAGAGTCGGAGCAGATTGACGTGGGTATGGATTTTAGATTATTTAAGCATGCATTAGCTATTGGTGTTGATTACTTTAAAAAAGATACCAAAGGGATGTTGATGAATCAGCCTATTCCTTCCTACGTAGGTAAAGGTGCTCCAATTGCAAACGCAGGAGATATGGAAAACCAGGGTGTAGAGCTGGAAATAACGTTTAAAAATAGCATCGGCGATTTAAACTACAGTATTACAGGTCAGGCATCCTATATCAAAAATACCTTGATAAATATGGGTAACGACTCGGGCGAGAATATCTATGAATCGTCGGATGCTTCTGGTGTTGGTAGCTTTGTAAAAGGAACAAACGGAATGGTATTCCCTTATTTTTATGGATATAAAACGGCTGGTATTTTACAAAACCAGAGTGAAGCAGATAGCTACAATTCCATGTACGGTCAAAATGCAAAACCCGGTGATGTACGTTTTGTAGATTATAACAATGACGACGTTATTGATGATTTGGACAGAACCATGATTGGAAAAGGTATGCCGGATGTTACTTATGGAATTACCATTGGTGCTGATTATAAAAACTTCGACCTGAATGTATTCTTCCAGGGAAGCACGGGTAATGATATTTTCGACATATCGCAACGTGGTGATATTGCTGCCATGAACAGACCTTCATGGGTGTTAGATCGTTGGACAGGTGAAGGTACATCCACCAAAATACCGCGTATGACATCGGCCAACCCTAATTCTAACTGGCGTTCATCTGATTTATATATAAAGGATGGCTCATACATGAGATTGAAAAATATACAATTGGGCTATACCTTACCACAGCATTTGGTAAGTAAAGATATGTTCCAAAATATAAGACTTTATGTTTCGGCCGAAAACTTATTGACATTCACAAAATACGATGGATTTGAACCGGAAATTGCTTCGGGTGGATATACAACTATAGGTGTAGATAAAGGTATTTATCCGCAATCCAGAACGATCTCGATAGGTGCTAACATTACATTTTAAATAATATAAAAAATAAAAAATGATGAAAAAATATATTTTGCCAGTTTTCTTGGCTGTATTGATGGGATTCAGTTCCTGCAGCGAAGATTTCCTAACGGTGCAACCTACCGCTTCGCAGGAGGCAGGGGGTACTGCAACGGAAGGTGCTATCTTGTCCAATTTGGGCTCTGCATATAAAGTGTTGTTGTTCGATAGCTATGCCGACTTTAATTACAATAGTGTCCCTTTACTGTCCGATCTTCGATCAGATGATATTTTCAAAGGTGGTGGTGATGCCGGCGACCAGCGTCCGCTTTATCTGTTATCACAGTTTAATGTAAACCCCAACGAAACACCCGCAGGATTGTGGAATATTTACTACAGCGGACTAAGTAGGTGTAATAATGTGCTCGAGGCTTGCGATAATGCAGTGGGTGTAGATGAAGCCAAATTAAACCAGTTTAGAGCAGAAGCCCGTTTTTTACGAGCTTATTACGTACACTGGCTGTGGAAGTTTTGGGGTAATATCCCTTATTTTGAGCAGGATCTGCCTGCGCCTTATTTTGCACGCCAATTTACGGCTGACGAAGTGTACAACGAAATAATTGATGATGTAAACTTTGCCATCGAAGGAGATAAATTGCCTATGCAAACAACAGCTGCCAACGATGGACGTGCTACAAAGGCCGCTGCCATGATGTTGAAGGCCAGGATTGTAATGTATCAGAAAGACCAAAGCAAATATGCCGAAGTGCTGGCCGATATGGAAGCGATCCATGCCAGTGGAGCATTTGAGCTGGTTGATTTTGCTTCTATCTGGGATAGAGAAGGGGAGTTTGGACCGGGATCAATATTCGAAGCCAACCATCTGCCCGAAGGTAAAGATTGGGGAGCTGCCTGGACCGGTTATGGAACTAACCTACCCGCGTTTATCTCACCTAACGGACTCAATGGAGCTGATAACCTAAGTGGTGAAGACTTTTACAAAGGAGGTTGGGGATTTGGCCCGGTGAGACCCGATTTAGTTGGTATTTATGAAGAAGGTGATGAGCGTTTGGCCGCTTCCATCAATCAGTTTAGCGAAGGTACCTATACACCGCGTTTTCAGGATACAGGTTACTTTATGGCTAAATATGCTGCACGTAAAGAGTATAACGATGCGCCTTATGGACAGGATCTGAACTTCGAAAATAATGTTAGAATTTTCCGTTATGCAGAAACCCTGCTTAACGCTGCAGAGCTAATGGTGATACACGGTGTAGCTCCGGCTGGTAGCTTAACTGCACAAGAGTGTCTGGACTTGGTGCGTACACGGGCTGGTGTAGATCCTATCGCAGCTACGGCCGAAAATATCAAATTAGAGCGTCGTCGCGAGTTTGTGGGCGAAGGAATGCGTTTTTGGGATTTGGTACGATGGGGCGATACTAATCTGCTTACCGAGAGTATTCCTGCATATTCATCGGAAAGAACATGGAACGATGATATGAAGTACTTGGCTATTCCTCAATCGGAAATTGATAAAACCGAAGGAGAGTTCAAATTAGTACAGAATAAGGGGTATAATTAAAATAATAAATTAGGAATTATGAAGATTAAATATATTTCAGGACTTATCTTGGCGATGACATTGGTATTCGTTGCCTGTCAACCGGAGGAGTTTGGAGAGTCGGATTTGGAGCTAAATGCCACACCCTCTGAGGAACAAATGGAGTTTACAATAACCCAGGGCGAGGATGCATATCATTATGTGCTTGAAAACCTTACCCCGGTAAAGGGTATTCATACGGTTAGTTGGGAATTTGGGAATGGTGGCACGGCAAAGGGTGATAAAGTAATAGCTTACTATCCCTTACCCGGCGAGTTTGAGGTAGCTTTAACCATTACTGCCAATGATGGTAATAGTACTACTATAACGCAAAATGTAGTGCAAACCGAAACAGATTATGCTTTTTTAGAAAGCCCTATGCTAACCATGATTTCGGGTGGTGTGGCTGCTGCCGAAGGTAAAACATGGGTTATCGACAGTACTTCCTCAGGCCATTTTGGCATCGGCCCGGCCGATGGAACAGGCCTTGAATGGTGGGCTGCCGATCCCTTGACTAAAACAAATTCCGGAGCTTACGATGATGAGTTTGTGTTTACCTTGGTGGGTTTTGATTTCCAATACAATAACAATGGCGATTCCTACGTGAAGGACTTTCAAAAGGACAATGAGCACTATTCAAACGCTACGCCTTTATACGGTGAGCTGGATTGTAGGGTGAATTTTACTCCCGCTCCCGCAACATGGTCTTTTAGTGAGGAAGATGGAGTTAACTATATCACGTTAAGTTCAGCGAAACCCGTGTTTTTCGGTTTCGATTATGGTTCAAGTGATAATAAGTATAAGATAGACGAAGTAACCGAGAACTCCATTCATATGAGCTGTATTGGTGGCGATGGAAACCGTTGGTATATTAAACTGATACCCAAGGGATACGTTAAGCCTACCGTAACTTACTCGGTGGATATAGCAGCAACAGCAGAGGAGAATACCTGGTTGCTAAGTTTAATGGATGTGGTAATACCGGAAGGTTTGAGCGTAAGTGGTTACACGGTTGATTTTGGTGACGGTTCCGAAGTGGTGGAAGTAAATGGTTATACCGGAACTGCAGAGCATACGTACATGCGCAAGGGTAATTATCCGGTTACGATAACCCTTATGGCATCTAATGAGGATGTGGTAACTAATGAGTATATATTAGTCGAAAACCATCATTCTAACTATGTTCCTTTCCTTTTGGATTATATGGTAATGTACGTGGATAACAGTGAAGTAGAAATGGCACCTGTAGCTGGAGAAGACTGTGATGTTTCTGTAGTAGAGAATCCTGATCGCATCTATCCTAATAAAGGGCTGAATGTTTTCCATTACCGGAAAGAAGGTCAAGAATGGGCGAATGCCAATATGACACTGCCCGCCGGATATCGTTTTGATTTAACCACAAATAGTGTGTTTAAAATTATGGTTCGTGGTAAAGCAGGTCAGCAGGTTTTAATGAAGCTGGAAAATACCGATAAAGCTGAAGCGTGGAAAACTGGTACATATGATCTAATTTACACCATTCAAGCGGATGACACTTGGGAAGTAGCTGAGTATGATTTTGCTGGTGTTGGAGCAGGATGGGACTGGACTGGAGAACAGTTTACTTCGGATGTAACTACCGATCCTAATTTTAATCAGGGATTTTACAATATTATTCGCATTATGTGCAACCCGGGTGTGGGTGATGGCGTTCACGAATTTTATTTCGACGATTTGGCCGGGCCTCATGTAGAAGGATTGAAGTCAGCTAAATTGTAATAGTACAATAATAAAGGAGGGTTATTGTAACCCTCCTTTTTACAAAGTGATATTTAAAAAAACTCCGAATGAATAAAAATATTAGTGTGATATTTTGGGCCTGGATAAGTGTAATTATCCTGTTTAGTTCGTGTTCTGAAAACGAAAAAACAGATTTTTATACAGCAGATTTCACCTATGAAATAGATAGCTCAAATCCTAATAAAATAAATCTTACCAATACGTCTGAGGGCGATTATTTATACTTACAGTGGGATTTAGGGAAAGGAGAGGGGGCCGGCCGTAAAGATACAGATAAAACAACGGTACGGTCTGTTCATTATCCCAATAAAGGAACCTATGAAATTAGTTTAACCGTATGGGGACCTACAAATAAACCAGCCGATACCAAAGTTATTTCAAAAACTATCACCATTGCTCAGGATGATCCGGATTTTGATGGGGATAAAGAAACGCTAATTTGGTCTGATGAATTCGATGGCACTGAGATTAACCAAAACACCTGGACATTTGAAACCGGATCGGGTGGTTGGGGCAACAATGAATTACAGAACTATACCAATGGCGATAATGCACGTATTAGTGACGGCAAACTTATTATTACTGCACAAAAAGTAAACGACAGTAAGGCACCTGGATCGTATACTTCTACAAGAATGATAAGCTGGGGAAAAAAAGAGTTTACTTACGGACGAATAGAGGTAAGAGCCAAACTCCCATCCGGAAAAGGTATATGGCCTGCCATATGGATGCTGGGTGCTAATTTAAGTGAGGTGTCGTGGCCGGCTTGTGGCGAAATAGATATTATGGAATATGTGGGTTATCAACCCAATGTGGTACATGCAACGGTGCACACCCCCGCTGGTTACGGTGGTAATGGTAATGGTAAATCCAAAGCATTGGATACAGCTGAAGAAGAGTTTCATATCTATGGCCTGCTATGGAATAAGGATGAGCTGGTTTTCTATATTGACACACCGGATAATGTAACGCATACCTATGCTCCTGCAGTAAAAAACGCCTCTAACTGGCCTTTTGACAAACCCCATTTTTTCATCCTGAATGTGGCGGTTGGTGGTACTTGGGGTGGTGCTCAAGGTATTGACAACAGCATTTTTCCTCAAACCATGGAAGTGGATTATGTAAGGGTATATAAATTACCAAATTAATTTTAGTTTTATCGGGAGTTCTCCTGGGTATTTAATGTTTGATGAATCGAACCCCCGAACTGTCGGGATAGGCTATGAGCGTACCTTCTCATATAACCTGTCTCGTCTTAAGGGGTGAAGGGCGTCTGATGTGGCGTGTTCCATCTGGCCATTAAAAAACAAATTATAGACAAATGAAAAAAGTTTATTTTTTATATATGGGCTTGTTATGCCTTATTTTTACGGGCTGCCGGTATTCCAACGTAAAGCAAGACAATAATATAGAGCAAAAAGTGAGTCATTTAATAAACCAAATGACCCTGGATGAAAAGATTGGTCAGATGTGTCAATCAAATGGCTTTGGAGGAATTCCCGATGAGCTGAAAACGGCCTTGCGCAACGGCGAAATTGGATCTATTTTAAATGAGGTGGATGTTGAAAGACTAAACGAAATTCAAAAAATTGCCGTTGAAGAAAGTCGCTTAGGCATACCTTTACTTATAGGCCGTGACGTGGTGCATGGTTTTAAAACTATTTTCCCTATTCCCATAGGGTTAGCCGCAACATGGAATCCGGAAACCGTGCAGCAGGGGGCTCAGATTGCCGCACAGGAAGCATGGTCATCAGGCGTAAACTGGACCTTTGCACCTATGATTGATATTAGCCGCGATGCCCGCTGGGGCAGGATTGCAGAAAGTTTTGGGGAGGACCCTTATCTGACATCTGTAATGGGGGTGCATATGGTGAAAGGATTTCAAGGGGATGATTTAACCCGGGAGGGATCTATCATTGCTTGTGCAAAGCATTTTGCTGCATATGGAGCGGCCGAAGGAGGACGGGATTACAACTCTACACTTGTACCGCTCCGCGAACTAAGGGATGTTTATTTCCCACCATTTAAAGCGGCCGTGGATGCCGGTGCGCGTTCTTTTATGTCCGGATTTAACGATATAGACGGTGTGCCTGCAACGGGAAGCAAATTTTTGTTTAGGCAGGTGTTGCGTAACGAGTGGCAATTTGACGGTTTTGTGGTTAGCGATTGGGCTTCTACCTATGAAATGCTGGCGCATGGTTATGCCGCGGACAAAAAAGAAGCCGCGTTAAGAGCCATTAATGCAGGGATAAACATGGAGATGTTTGCCACAACTTATAAAGAAAATATTAAAACCTTATTAGACGAAGGTTTACTTAGCGAAAAAACGATTAACCAGGCAGTGAGGGAGATTCTGCGTGTAAAATATGAGCTGGGCTTATTCGACAACCCCTATGTACCTGAAGAGAAACAATACCAGTTTGCTAAAAAAGAATACCTGGATGCTGCCCAAAAAGCAGCAGTAGAAAGCATGGTATTGCTAAAAAATAAAAATAAAACCTTACCAATCGATAAAAAGGTTAAAAGTATTGCCCTGATTGGACCCATGGCCAACCAAATGTATGAGCAGTTGGGAACCTGGATTTTTGATGGAGACAGTACCTTAACAGTAACACCTCTTGCAGCACTAAATGAATATCTGGGCGAGAGTAAAGTAAAATATGCCAGTGGCCTGGCAATATCTCGAACTAAGACCAATGAGGGTTTTGCAAAGGCAATAGAAAAAGCCAAAAGAGCCGATGTAGTTGTATTCTGTGGCGGCGAAGAGTCTATATTATCGGGTGAAGCACATTCCAGAGCAGATATTAGTTTGCCGGGAGCACAGGAAGAACTGATAAAAGAATTACATAAAACCGGAAAGCCGCTTGTACTTGTTGTAATGGCCGGTCGTCCGCTTACCATTGGCGAAATTTCGGATTATGCCGATGCCGTGCTGTACGCCTGGCATCCGGGAACCATGGGCGGTAAGGCATTGGTTGATGTTTTGTTTGGTGATGAAAACCCTTCCGGAAAGTTACCGGTAACTTTTCCAAAGCAGGTAGGTCAGATACCCATTTATTATAATCATAAAAACACCGGTCGCCCCGCCAATCCGGCTTCGTGGACCCATATAGATGATATCCCGGTTAAGGCATCCCAAACTTCTTTAGGAAACGAATCGCATTACATTGATGCCGGTTTTAAACCTTTATATCCATTTGGCTATGGCTTATCCTATACCCGCTTTGCCTATGATAAGCTTACGCTGGATAAAGCATCCTATGCTATTGGGGATACGATAAAAATAACGGTTGAACTGGCCAATGTTGGTGAGCATAATGGAACCGAGGTAGCGCAGTTGTATGTGCGCGATTTAGTAGGAAACGTTACGCGTCCGGTTAAGGAATTAAAAGGATTTAAACGTGTTAATCTGCAAGCTGGCGAAAGCCAAAAGGTAAAATTCGAGCTGGCAGTGGCCAACTTATCTTTTTATAACGAGGATATGGAAAGCGTAGTTGAAGCGGGCGATTTTAACTTATGGGTAGGTGGCGATTCAAATGCACAATTAATGGCCACGTTTAAAGTAGAGTAAGTATTATAATTTTTAAGCAGCCTTGCCCCGGTAAAAAGAAAGGGGTAAGGCTGTGAAAATAAAAACTGGAGTGTAACAATAGGTGCTTAACCTCCTAAACATGGCATTAAACATATATTAGTCAAGTCACCTCCCTGGCTATACAGGCCGTGATGATACGTATTTAATACTTGATACTTTGTACTATACGCTTACAACTTGAGATGATAAAATTAGAGAGAGGAAATATAAAACTCTTGATTGAGAGGCCCGAAAAGGGATATCGGGGAACCAGATTCGACTGGACTGGTAAGGTGGTTCAATTATATTGGAAAAACATACCTTTTTGTACAAGTGAAAATTATAAAGGAAGGAAAGTAAATGGAGGTCGTGGTTTTTTTAATGAGTTTGGATTAACGGACCCGGTGGGATACGATGATTGTAAAGTGGGCGCTTTTTTTCCAAAAATTGGCGTGGGATTGCTTTGCAAAGAAACGCCCGAACCTTATGATTTTAGTCATACCTATCGAATGAAACCGATTCATTTTAGCGAGGTGGTTGATAATAGTGCAGTTCTGTTTCATTGTTTAAATAAAGATTTTGACAGTGCCTTTTTTCTGAAAAAGGAATTTAATATTTGTGAGGATGGCTTTACTATAGATTATTTTTTAGAGAATGTTGGGCAATGTGAAATTAAAACCTCGGAGTATGTACATAATTTTTTGGCACCGGGAGGTAAAAATATCTCGAAGCATACCCGGCTTAGGTTTAACGGTAAGCTGTGTCCCATTCAATATAACAAAGGCCTAAGTGCAAATGCAGTCGTTTTGTATAATGAGCATACCGTTAATTGGAGCAGGACACCCAATGAGGAATTTTTTTATGAAAATATTGCCGATCCGGTTAAAAACAGCACTAACTGGACATTGATAAATGAGCATTTAGGTATAGGAATTAGCGAAACAGTAAACTTTAATCCTACAAAAATAAATTTATGGGGACGCAAACATGTAGTTAGTCCGGAAGTTTTTAAAGGAATTCACTTAAAGCCCGGCGAGTCGGATACATGGCAACGAACGTATAGTGTTTTTAATGTTGGATAAAGTGGTTTTAAAAAAAGGAAAAATAAAATTAATAAATAATGGATAAGAAGCGTATTTTTCTTGGAAATACAAGTTTAAATTTCAGTCAGGCTGAAGTTGTGGGAGAGTTCGTAGAATGGCAACAGGAAAAGTTTTACAAGATTGGTAATTACGACCAGATGGAGGACTTTTTTATGAGCATCGTAAGCGATTCTGACCATTGGATGTTTTTATCGAGTAATGGATCTTTGTCGGCCGGAAGAAAGAATCGTGACAATGCCTTATTCCCATATTATACCGATGATAAAATTCATGATTACAAAGGTAAAACAGGCAGTAAAACTATTTTCTTGGTCAACAAAGAGGGTAAAACCTTTTTATGGGAACCCTTTTCTGATGTAAGCCAGGTTTATAGTATCGAAAGAAATATTTACAAAAGTATTTACGGAAACAAAGTTGTTTTTGAAGAAATAAATAAAGAGCTGGGTGTTAGCTTTCGGTATGAGTGGAGCAACACGGAAAAGTTTGGATTTGTAAAAAAATCTAAGGTCACCAACCTAACAGACAGTTCCGTTTCGCTTGACATGCTGGATGGTATTAAAAACATACTCCCTTATGGCATTGATTATGCCTTTCAGAACGAATATAGCAATTTGCTGGATGCCTATAAAAAAAATGAGTTATTGGCGGAATCTGGGTTGGGTTTGTTTATGTTAAGCTCAATACCCGTCGATCGTGCCGAACCCAGTGAATCATTAAAAACCACTACGGTTTGGTCTCACGGCTTAAAGGATAAAAAAATTCTGTTATCAGAAAAGCAGGTGGCAAATTTTAAAAAAGGAATGCCTGTGCAAACTGAGGTGGATGTGCGGGCTTGCCGGGGGGCATACTATTTAAACGCAGCGCTCCAGCTAAGTCCAAAGTCATCCCGGCAATGGGCCTTAGTAGCCGAAATAAACCAGGATAGCGTAGCAGTAGCCAATTTAAATCAGTTTATTTTAACTGAAAAAGCTATAGCTCAAATAGTGGATGAAG
This sequence comes from Saccharicrinis carchari, assembly GCF_900182605.1. Lineage (NCBI taxonomy): Bacteria > Pseudomonadati > Bacteroidota > Bacteroidia > Marinilabiliales > Marinilabiliaceae > Saccharicrinis > Saccharicrinis carchari. The sequence continues at coordinate 1,097,093 of NZ_FXTB01000001.1, read as the reverse complement.
ATATTGCCTTGGGAACAAGCAACTTAATTAAAATTGTTTCTGATGCGGATGGTTTGCAGGTTTCTAAGGATGAACTATCGTACGTTCGTCACTTTTCGAATACCTTGTTTAATGTTATGCGTGGTGGTATTTTTACCAATAACTATACGGTAGATACTAAGGATTACGCCTTGTATGTGTCTCAAACCAATAAATTAGTTAAGGATAAATACCAGGATTGGTTAAGCAAGCTCCCTGCCCATATTTCCTATCCTGAGTTAACAAAACTGGCCGAAGAAACCGGGGATCTTGATCTGATAAGAATCACAAATGAATACCTGCCCTTAACCTTTAGCAGAAGACACGGCGACCCTAGCCGTCCGTGGAACCAGTTTGCTATTGAAACCAAGAACGAGGACGGATCAATAAAATTGAATTATCAGGGTAATTGGCGAGATATTTTTCAAAATTGGGAAGCTTTAAGCCTTTCCTATCCTGAGTTTATAGAGGGTATGATCAGTAAATTTGTAAATGCATCCACACCGGATGGCTATAACCCTTACAGAATCACTCGCGAAGGTATTGATTGGGAATGCCCCGATCCGGATGATCCCTGGGCTTATATTGGCTACTGGGGCGATCATCAGATTATTTATCTTCAAAAATTCCTTGAGCTATCAAATGCTTATCACCCGGGTAAATTAGATCAGTTACTAAGCACAGATAGCTTTGTGTATGCAAACGTACCTTATCGTATTAAGTCGTACAATCAAATTGTAGCTAATCCTCAGGATACCATAGCGTTTGATGCGGAGTTAAACGAACAGATAAAAGCTAAAGTAAAAGCTATTGGTGCGGATGCACGCATGCTTTTCAATGCGCAAGGCGACTTGTATCGCGTTAATTTAAGCGAAAAAATACTGGTGACCCTTTTGGCTAAGTTAAGCAATTTTATACCGGAAGCAGGTATCTGGTTAAATACCCAACGTCCGGAATGGAACGATGCCAATAATGCTTTGGTGGGTAATGGTGTATCCATGGTAACCTTATATTATTTACGCAGGTTTTTAAAATTTTGGTCGGATAAATTAAGTGCTTCAAACATTACGGAAGTGGCTGTTTCGGAGGAAGTGAAAGCGTTATTGGATTCCATTTTTGCGCTTTTTGCCGATAACAAGGCCCTAATACAAAGCGGATTTTCTGATGAGCAGAGACGAAATTTTGCCGATGTGCTGGGCAGCGCAGGAGAAAAGTACCGCAACACTATTTATGCTAATTCCTTCTCCGGGCGTAAAAAAGCAATTAAAACGGCAGAATTACTTGAGTTTATGAACCTCGCTTTAGGCTTTATGGATCAGTCTATTAAGGTAAATAAACGCAAAGATGGCCTTTACCATGCCTACAACCTTATTGAATTTGGTGAAAATACAGTTTCGGTTCGTTACCTGTACGAGATGTTAGAAGGCCAGGTAGCTGTTTTAAGTTCCGGCTATTTAAACGCCAAAGAGAGCTTATCTGTACTGGATGCCTTAAAAGCAAGTGCCTTATTCCGTGAGGATCAGTATAGCTATATCCTATATCCGGATAGGCAATTACCTCGTTTTGAGGAAAAGAATAATATTCCGGTGGAATCAGTTGAGAACTCTAAATTGTTAAGCCAGTTACTGCAGGATGGAGATACCAGTATCTTAAATCGCGATAAGTTAGGAAACTGTCATTTCAATGGGTCAGTTCGAAATGCAGATGTATTAAAAGCTGCCATTGATGGCCTTGATAAAGCAAAGTATGGCGCCCTGATTGATGTTGAAAAAGATGCAGTGCTTGATGTCTATGAAAAAATGTTCGATCACCAATCCTTCACCGGTCGATCAGGTACTTTTTATGGCTATGAAGGATTAGGTAGTATTTATTGGCATATGGTATCTAAGTTATTGATTGCGGCGCAGGAATCGTATTTTAATGCATTGGAAGAAAATGCCGGTATCGAAATCCTGGGTCGTTTAAAAGATCATTACTACGAAATCAAAGCAGGTATTGGAATAAATAAGTCGCCGGCGCTTTACGGAGCATTCCCAACAGATCCTTACTCTCACACCCCGGGAGGTGCAGGCGTTAAGCAGCCGGGAATGACAGGTCAGGTAAAAGAAGATGTAATTGCACGATTAACTGAACTTGGCATACAAGTAAAATCAGGACAGATAGTATTTAATACCAGTATGTTAAGTCATAATGATATACTGGATAATCAGGAGGTTTTTAATTATTACGATATAGAAGGTAACGCACAACAAATTAGCCTGGAAAAAGGACAGCTGGCATTTACCTATTGTAAAATTCCTGTTATTTACACGTCCGGTGAAAAGGCGAAAGTGCTTGTTACATTCCGTAATGGCGAAACAAAAGAACTGCTAAAATATAAACTGGATAAAGAAATAAGTAATAAGCTATTTAACAGACAGGGAGAAATAGCTAAAATAGAGGTCACACTCGTGTAATGCTTTATCAACTAATTTGTACAAGACATTAGCCACTGCGGGTATGGCTTGTACAAATTAGGATTAAAATAACATAAAACCGTTACATCAATATACTTACTTAGTATCTGTATGTACGGAATTAAACCCAACAAATTAGAACGATACGCATATGTCAGCACGAAAAGAAAAGTTGCTCTCTTTATACGGAGTTAATTTCTCCGGGAAAAATTACGATGAGCTGCTTTCAATGTATAAAAATACACTAAACAAGGGAGTGCACGGTTTGTGTATGAGTCCATATGAAGAAGGACAGCAGCCCGGTGACCAGCTAAGCCGCGGACAAATAGAACGCAGACTCGATATTATGAAACCCTACACTCAATGGGTAAGAACCTTTTCTTGTACCGAGGGGAACGAACGGATACCCGAAATGGTCAAGCAAAGGGGAATGCGTACCCTGGTAGGGGCATGGCTGGGAACCGACGCAAAAATTAATGAGCAGGAAATTACAAATCTGATTGAAGTAGCTAAGCAAGGTTATGCCGACATAGTGGCCGTGGGAAATGAAGTATTGTACCGGGAAGATCTGTCAGAACAGGAACTGTTGAAATTCATTAAACGTGTAAAAGAAGAACTGCCCGGAATACCGGTAGGTTATGTCGATGCCTATTATGAATTCTGTAACCGTTCTAAGGTAGTAGATGCGTGTGATGTTATTCTTGCTAATTGCTATCCTTTTTGGGAAGGATGCAGTTTGGAGGACTCCTTTTTATACATGAAAGACATGTACCGAAGAGCCTTGATGGCCGGAAAAGGAAAAAAGGTAATCATCACTGAAACAGGTTGGCCTAATGCAGGGGGTGGTTTTTATGGGGCGGAAGCATCAGCGGCAAACGCCCTGAAATACTTTATCAATGCACAGCAGTGGTCAAAAGAAGAGGGTATTGAAATGTTCTATTTCTCGTCTTTTGATGAATCATGGAAAACATCAACAGAAGGTGGCGTTGGTGCCTATTGGGGAATCTGGGATAAAGATGAAAAGTTAAAATATATCGGGGAGAAAAGTAAAGTATAGTGAGGATAAAAAATAAACGAGAAAAGTTTTTGGCCATACATGCATGTTGGCTCTTAAAAAGCAGTGGGCATATTGAGCCAATTCCATTATTATAAATTCCACTTTATAGATTAAAAAAACGCAGTGTATTCGTGCCTAAGTGCATTTATTCCTGAAATTAACATGAAACGAGCAGGCAAATGCAATCATTTATTTTATACACAATCTATCCCGTCTAAGGAAATGGGAATGACTAATAAGGCGAGTTTCATCTGCCACCCTTGATATTAAAGTTTTAGACATATGAAAATTAAAGATCTAAACATAGAGCCGGGAAGAGCCATTTGCTACTCAGGATTTCGTCACGGACAAGCGCCGGGAGAGGTTTATCCATCCTACGAAGAAATTAAGGAAGATTTATTCATTCTGCATGGACACTGGAAGTATCTAAGACTTTACGATTGCGACGAGCAAACTGACCTGGTGCTGGAAGTTATAAAAACAGAAGGTCTGGATTTTAAGGTTATGTTGGGCGCGTATATTGGTGCCGAGATGAACAATTTTGGTTGTCCATGGGGAGGTACGTACTCGTCCGATGAATTGGCCTTAAATAAGGAGAAAAACATCAGGCAAGTTAAAAAGTTGATTAAGATCGCAAATGAGCATCCAGATATTATTTTTTCACTATCAGTAGGCAACGAAGCTACAGTGCATTGGACCGATCATTATGTACCTGTAAACAGCGTAATTGATTATGTGAGAATGGTGAAAAAAGAAACGAATCAACCGCTTACCTTTTGCGAAAACTATGTGCCCTGGCACGATAAACTTGTAAAACTGGCCGAAGAAGTAGATTTCATATCTATTCATACTTATCCGGTTTGGGAATATAAAAATATCCATGAGGCATTGGATTATACCAAGGAAAATTATTATGGAGTAGCGGAAAAATATCCGCATAAACCCGTAGTAATTACCGAAGCGGGTTGGGCAACAAACTCTAACGGACGAGGAATTGACCCGGGTAATGTGAACGAAAAATCACAACAAATTTATTACAACGATTTGGTAAACTGGAGTGATAAAGAAGGCATATTGACCTTTGTATTTGAAGCATTCGATGAGCCTTGGAAAGGTTCAGAAGATGCAAACGAACCGGAAAAACACTGGGGCTTATTTACAGTGGATAGAAAACCTAAACGAGTAATGAAAGATTTAGTTCAAAAGCTTCTTTGCTGAATATAAAGTGAAAAAAAGCAATAGGAATATGGAAGGTTCGCAAGGGGGAAAGGGGCATAATGCATAAACCGAGAGGATGATTAAGAGCCGGATGCGAATAAACAGTAGATGAGTAAAGAAATTTATTTACATGAAACACGCCCGCGAGGGGGCAGTGTCTGGCATTGGCAGAAAGGAAAGTATTATTGGAGAGTTAACAAAAAGCCGGCTTGTACATCAAGCAGGGCATCCAATTGCAATTAGGAACGAATTAAATAACAATATAATGTAACAAGTGCCCTAAGAAGGGGGCAAGCTATGAGCGTAAGTTCTCAAATAACCGATCCCGTTTAATGGGAGAGGAGTGATTATTTCTCGGTGAGTTCCACCGATGAAAAATCGGGGCAGACAATAGGACAAATTAAAGAACATATAAGCATATGAAACTACTTTCTAGAATATCAATTTTACTACTGTTGGTCGTTGTGGCGTGCCAGCCATCCAACAAAAAACAGAACGCAATGCAAAAAGAAACAATTGGACTTCAATCACAGGACGACTTGCTAATAGGTCTGTCCAAAGCCATCTGCTATTCCGGTTTTCGGAGCGGTCAGCACCCCGATAGGGGCAATGGAGCTGTAAATCCTTCTTACGAAGAGGTACTGGAGGATCTTACAATTTTATCAAAAGATTCCATGTTTCAGCTAATACGAGTGTACGATAGTGGTGTGAATTCCCAAATGGTTTTAAAAGTCATCAAGGAAAATAATATCAATATTAAAGTAATGTTAGGTATTTGGTTAGATGCCGAATTAAGTGCACACGAAACATGTGAGTGGCTCACAGAACCTATTCCCCGGGAAACACTGGATGCGAATAAAGAGAAAAACCTTAAGGAAATTGCAAAAGGAATAGAATTAGCCAATCAGTATACTGAAACTGTAGTGGCAGTAAATGTAGGTAATGAAGCACTGGTTGATTGGAACGACCACAAAGTATCTACCGATACCATCATCTCCTATGTAAAACATGTAAAGAGTAAAATTAAACAACCGGTAACAGTAGCCGACAACTACAAATGGTGGGCCGATCATGGAAAAGAACTCGCCAGTGTTGTCGATTTTGTTTCTATTCATGTTTATCCTGTGTGGGAAGGAAAAGATTTGGAGGATGGAATATCATTCACCGTTGAAAATGTAAAAGAGGTGCAAAACGCTTTGCCTGAAAGTAAGATAGTGATAACAGAAGCAGGTTGGGCCACTGTGGCTTCTGAGTTTGGGGATAGAGCCAGTGAAGAAAAACAATTGCAATATTATAATTGGATTATGGAATGGTCAAAGGAGAATAACATCACCACCTTCTTTTTTGAAGCCTTCGACGAAGACTGGAAAGGAAATCCGGATAACCCTATGGGTGCAGAAAAACACTGGGGCATTTTTACTGTAGATCGTAAACCCAAATTAGTGATGAAGGAGTTTTATCCCAACTTGTAGTGCAGTGCAACCCAAACGATCGATAAAAAATATCTAAGAAATGAAATCTAAATATACAAGCAATGACAGCCTATAAAACAGCCCAGGAAGATAGAGTACCCTTAGGACAAAAACTAGCATTTGGGTCAGGTCAATTAGCCAATCAGCTGTTTCCCGCAGCCTTAGGTGTTTTTATGGTGGTGTTAGTTATGTCGCTGGGTATGAATCCTGTACTTGCCGGTTTGTTGGGTGCATTGCCCAGGCTACTGGATGCTTTAACAGATCCTATCATGGGGTTTATCTCCGATAATACAAAGTCCAAATGGGGGCGCAGAAGGCCATACATTTTAGCGGGGAGCATTATTTCAGGCGTATCGTACATGATAATGTGGCAGTTAAACCCTGAAAATTCTGAACTGTATAACTTCTTTTATTTTTTAATTGTATCCATCTTCTTTTACATCGGATATACTATTTTTGCCACCCCTTTAATTGGCTTAGGCTATGAAATGACCCCGGATTACAATGAGCGCACACGCCTAATGGCGGTTGGTCAGTTTATGGGGCAAATAGCCTGGATGATAGCGCCTTGGTTTTGGGTAATTATTTATAATGAGTCAATTTTCGACTCTGCTCCCGAGGGAGCCAGAATACTGGCTGTTTGGGTAGGTGCTTTATGCATGGTATTGGGTGCGCTACCCGCTTTCTTCAATAGAGAAATGGTAGTTCCGGATAAAGATAAAATGAAAACTTTGTCAAGAAACGAATTGGCAGCGAATACATTGGAATTTATTAAGGGAATTAAATTAACCATTAAAAATAAACCTTTTATTAAACTGTGTGGTGCTACGTTTTTTATCTTCAATGGTTTTCAGACGATAGCTCAGTTTGCCTTCTTTATTATCGTCTATTATCTTTTTAATGGAGATACAGCAGCCGCGGGAGGCTGGCCCGCATGGTTCGGTACGGTTAGCGCTTTTGCTACGGCATTCCTTGTTATTCCTATCGTAACAAAATTATCCGAAAAGTTTGGAAAGAAAAATGCTTTTATCATAGCTACCCTGCTCTCAATGATTGGCTATGGTTTAAAATGGTGGGGTTTTAATCCCGATAATTATTGGTTGATGTTTATGCCCATCCCCTTTTTGTCCTTTGGCATAGGTGGCTTGTTTACTTTGATGATGTCGATGACTGCCGATGTTTGTGATTTGGATGAACTTAATAATGGAGAACGAAGAGAAGCTATGTTTGGGGCTATTTACTGGTGGATGGTAAAACTGGGTACTGCACTGGCTATGCTTACCAGTGGTGTTGTACTGCACCTGGTCGGGTTTAACGAAGAAGTAAAGGTACAAACAGTTCAAACCATTACCAATCTACGTATTGCAGATATAATGATACCCATTGTAACAGCGGTAATAGCCATATTAATTATGTGGAAATATGATGTTACCGAAGAAAAAGCCAACAAAATAAGAAGGGCTTTAATAGCGCGTCGTGGTAAAGTGCAGCATCAAGGAGAAAATGAGTAAATAAATTAATAGAATAAAATACTATAACATGAGAAATATGGAAAAAGTAGGGGTACACATGTCCTTAGTAGTGTTACTTATAATGAGTATTGCTTGTACTCCCAAGCAAGAGTATAAATTAGTTTGGTCAGATGAATTCGATTATACGGGCTTGCCTGATTCCACCTTGTGGGATTACGATACGGAAGGTAACGCGCATGGTTGGGGTAATAATGAAGATCAATACTATACCGTGGCCCGGAAAGAAAATGCCTGGGTGAAAAACGGCCTGTTGCACGTAACAGCAGTAAATGAAACCTACCACGACAAAGCGTATACCTCGGTTCGCTTAATATCAAAAGCCGACTGGAAGTATGGTAGAATAGAGGTTCGTGCCAAAGTGCCCGAAGCAAAGGGAACCTGGGCTGCTATTTGGATGATGCCCGGCGGTTGGTCATTTAATGACGGTGGCTGGCCCGGAATTGGAGAGATTGATATTATGGAGCATGTAGGACACGAGGCGGGGGTTATTCACGCATCGGCCCACTCAAAAGATTACCAATGGCAAAAAGGAACACAAAAAACCGGAACCATTAATATTGACGATGCTACCAAAGCTTTTCATACCTACGTATTGGAGTGGACGCCTGAGGTTTTGAAGTGTTATGTGGATGATCAGCTTTATTTTACTTACCAAAACGAAGGCCTGGGTGAGGACAAATGGCCTTACAATAAACCTTTTTATTTGATTTTAAACGTTGCTGTAGGTGGCGCGTGGGGTAGTGTGCAAGGAATAGATGCCGAAGCTTTCCCACAAACTATGGAAGTGGATTATGTGAGGGTGTATCAACGGGAAGAATAATTGCCTGCATACCCGGTGTAAGCAATTAATAGATAATACTTAGTGAAAATAATAAATGCAGGATCAATATGCTTGCATTTATATTATAGTTAACCGTCAATACATTTAGCATGAACAAAATAGCTACAAAACTATCCGTTAAAGAAAAATTAGGGTATGGCTTAGGCGATACTGCTTCCCACTTTGTGTGGGACATGGTGGGGTTTTGGATTCTAATATTCTATACCGATACTTTTGGTATTTCGCCAGCTGCCGCGGGCACAATAATGCTTATTGCCAGAATATGGGATATGGTAACCGATCCGTTAATGGGAATTATTTCGGATAGAACAAATACCCGGTGGGGGAAGTTCCGTCCCTTTATTCTGCTTACTGCATTGCCCTATGCCATTTTAGCGGTGCTTACATTTACTACCCCCGACCTTAGTCAAACCGGTAAGATTATTTGGGCAGCTACTACTTATTTTCTTTTAATGACGGCCTATACTGCGATAAACCTGCCGTATTCGTCATTAATGGCTGTTATGACATCCGATACCAATGAACGTGCAAGTATTAATACTTATCGCTTTGTTAGTGCCTTTTCGGGGCAATTAATAGTAACAGGTTTTGCCTTGTCGATGGCGCTGTTTTTTGGGCAAGGTAATTTTACCACAAATTTAATGTCGAACAACAGCATTGGGGGTACAGCTCTTGTTGTGGGTAATGATAGTATTCAGTATACGGTTCATCCGGATTTTATTGGAGTAGATACGCTGGAATATTCCATCGAAGATGAAAAATCTAAAACGGCTTCAAGTAAAATATTTATTGTTGTTGAGCCCAAAGATGAAGTTTCAAACGATTCTCTTTTTGCCTTGGCCCAGTTCGATTCAACGGAAATTAAGGCCAAAGCAAAAATATCGCAAATGATTCCTTATCCACAAGCCAATGTGGATGTGCATTATATAAAACAGGGAAGTGAGCCTACTTACATTGATGTAAGGGCAAATGATAATACGGTAAATAAAGCCAAAGGGTATCAGTACACACTTATGGTTTTAGGATTGTTAAGTGTGGTTTTCTTTTTAATTACCTTTTTTTCTACCAAAGAAAGAGTGCAACCCCCTAAAACACAGCAGAATTCTATAAAGGAAGATTTAAAAAATCTTTTTAACAACCGACCTTGGGTTATCCTGGCTTTAGTGGGTATTGTGTCGTTTGTTATGTTTGCCCTGCAAAACCTATCTATTGCCTACTATTTTAAATATTATATTGGCGCAGAGCAAAATGTTCAATTGTTTAATATTGTTAGTAGTATCGCTTTAATTGTAGCTCTTCCGGTGGCCAAACCATTGGCAAAAAGGTTCGGAAATAGAAATGTATTTATGGCCAGTACCATTCTGTCGGGTATTTTCTTTGCCATGCTATTTATTCCGGGTAAAGGTGATTACATCCTGATTTATACCTTTAATATCTTAGCCAAGATGACCTATGCACCGGCGGTCGTACTTTTATGGACTATGCTGGCCGATACTGCGGATTACGCCGAATGGAAAACCGGAAGAAGATCAACAGGGTTGATTTTTTCGGCAGCTACCTTTGCACAAAAAGCAGGCTGGGGCATAGGTGGTGCGCTGGCAGGTTGGTTATTATTAGTATTTAAGTTCGAACCAAATATAGTGCAAACAGAATCTGCTATTCGTGGTATAAAACTAATGGTTTCTGTTATTCCGGGTATACTGTATGCATTGTGCGCCGTGTTGTTGTATTTCTATAGTATTGATCATAAAACCAGTATATTGATGCAAAAGGAGTTGGAACAGCGCAGAGCAGCGGAGTAATTGTACAAGGCCTGCAGTATGGTAAGTGAAACACCCACTATTATAGGAAAATAAATAACATGTCCCGACTTATCGGGAAGAGCAGGATAAAAAGGTGAAAAAAGCATCTCAGCGGGAGGGGAAGACATTATTGGGGAGTTCCATCGAATACCAAATAAGAACAAATATTTATAATGAGAGAAATATTAGTTGCTCCACTGAAAAAGTGGCGTAAAAACTTGTAATTTATTAGAGTATATGAAAAAGGTATTATTATGCACATTCATTTTTATGGGATTTATTATGAGTGCACAAGAAAAAACAATCCAGGAGCAAGTGGACTATTTGCTCACGCAGCTTACACTGGAAGAAAAAGTATCTCTCTGCTCAGGTAGAGATGATTGGAGTTCTCAACCTATTGAACGATTAGACATACCCTGGATTTGGATGGCCGACGGCCCGCATGGTTTGCGTCGTGCTCCGGCCACTAACAAAGCCGGCTATGGCGACCAGCACCCGGCAACATGCTTCCCTACAGCATCGGCTCTAAGTGCAACCTGGGATGTAGATTTAATTTATCAGATAGGAAAAGCCCTGGGCGAGGAATGTCAGGCCCTGGGTGTAAATGTTTTGTTGGGCCCGGGAGTAAATATCAAGCGTTCGGTATTAGGGGGCAGAAATTTTGAATACTTTTCAGAAGATCCTGTTTTGTCGGGCGAGTTAGGGGCAGCTTATATTAATGGCGTACAGGATCAGGGCGTTGGAACATCATTGAAGCACTACGTGGCCAACAATGTAGAAACAATGCGTATGTTTATGAATTCTGATGTGGATAAACGCACTTTGCATGAGATCTATCTAACCCCTTTTGAAATTGCGGTGAAAAAAGCACAGCCATGGACCGTAATGGCTTGTTATAATCGGGTTAGAGGTGAGTATGGTACACAGAGTCCTTATTTATTGACCGATATTCTGAAAAAAGACTGGGGCTTTGAAGGCATTGTTATCTCCGATTGGTTTGCAGTAATTGATAGGGTAAAAGCGCTGGAAGCAGGCATGCATATCGAAATGCCCCGCGTAAGTGATGTAAATGATAATATTTTGCTCCAAGCAGCCCAATCAGGCGAGCTTGACGAAACTGTTTTGAACAACAGGGTACGTGATATCTTAACGGTTGTTTTAAAAGCTAAATCGTTAGAAAAAGCCGATGTTGACCAAAAAGTAAAAGAACATCATGCTTTTGCGCGTAAGGTAGCGGGGGAAGCTATTACATTATTAAAGAATGATCATCAAGTACTTCCTTTATCAAAAAAGAAATATAAAAAGATCGCCATCATTGGTGAGTTTGCTAAATCGCCACGTTACCAGGGCAATGGTAGCTCAGAAGTAAAGCCTACCCAGTTGGATAAGGTATGGGATATTCTTGATCAGGAATATGGCAAAGGCATAAACTATACCTTTGCGCAAGGCTATTCATTAAAAGATGATCTTGATGTGAGTTTAATAGAAGAAGCCGTGCAGGTAGCAAGTGATGCAGATATTGCTATTGTTATGGCCGGCTTGCCTCTTTCGTATGAGTCGGAAGGGATTGACCGTAAGCATATAGATATGCCCATTTCTCACAATAAACTGATAGAGGCAATAGCCCAAAAACAACAAAATACAGTGGTTGTGTTAACCAATGGTAGCGCCGTAGCTATGCCATGGGCCAATAAGGTAGAGGGAATTGTTGAAGCATGGTTAGGCGGACAAGCCGGAGCAGGTGCAGTGGCAGATGTGTTGTTTGGAAAAGTAAACCCTTCAGGTAAGTTAGCAGAAACCTTTCCTGTTAAATTGCAAGATACACCTGCCTCTTTTAACTTTCCGGGGGAGCAAGGTAACGTGCTGTATGGCGAAAGAATTTTTGTGGGCTATCGTTATTATGACGAAAAACAAATTGAACCCTTATTTCCATTTGGGTATGGCCTATCTTATACACAATTTGAATATACCGATATGAAAGTTTCGGCCAATGAAATAACGGATCGGGATGTGCTGGAGGTAAAGGTAACGGTAAAAAATACAGGTTCCGTTGAGGGTAAAGAAATTGTACAGCTGTATGTAACAGATAAGGAGTGTACTTTGCAAAGACCTAAAAAAGAATTGAAGAAGTTTGCTAAAGTTTCATTGGCTCCTGGCGAATCAAAGGAACTAACTTTTCAGTTGGAAAAAAGAGATTTTTCGTATTATGATGCCAAACGCGATAGGTGGATTGCTGAGAGTGGTGAGTTTGTAATAGCAGCTGCTGCATCATCAAGAGATATCAGAAAATCGGCGCGTATCGTACTTAACTCAACGCAACAAATACCCTTGATGGTAGATGAATATACTTTTGTAAAAGAACTGTGGGACCATGAGCAAACACGCGCCTTACTAAAGGAATATTTCCCTAACTGGATTAAGGGATGGACGCCGGAAGGTAAATCTATGGATGAAGCAAATATACCCGGGTTTTTCCTGGAGCATCCAATAATTAAATTTCCGTATATTACGCACAATGAAATTACACATCAGCAAGTGAAAGAGCTGATAGAAAGATGCAAAAATATGACGTACACACCACAGGTAATTAAATTCAAAGATGTGGAGAACGTAAGTTTTTGATGTGCCGAACAAATTACTAATTATATATAATGAAACAAACGAAATTTTTATTCTCAGTTGTAATTGGCATTCTAATGATGAATGCTTGTGTATCTAAGCAACCGGAAAATGAAACTGGCTCTATTGATCAACAAGTAGATGCTTTGTTGTCAAAAATGACCATAGAAGAAAAAGTAGGGCAGATGAACCAATACAATGGTTTTTATGATGCTACCGGACCTGCTCCCAGCGAAGGCGGAGCCAAAATAAAATATGAACATTTACGAAAAGGAATGGTTGGATCATTCCTAAATGTTAGAGGAGCAGAACAGGTTAGAGCGCTGCAGAAAATAGCCGTTGAGGAAACCCGCCTGGGAATTCCTTTGATTTTTGGCTTAGATGTAATTCATGGTCACAAAACCTTAGCACCTATCCCTTTAGGAGAGGCAGCCAGTTGGGATCTGGAAGCCATACGTCAATCAGCCAGAATGGCCGCTGTAGAGGCATCAGCTATAGGTATCAATTGGACATTTGCCCCTATGGTTGATATTTCGCGCGATGCCCGTTGGGGGCGCGTGATGGAAGGGGCAGGTGAAGATCCTTACCTGGGAGCCAAAATTGGCGTAGCACGCGTAAAAGGCTTCCAGGGCGATGATCTTGCGGCCAATAATACCATTGCTGCCTGTGCCAAGCATTTTGCCGGATATGGTTTTGCCGAAGCGGGAAGAGATTACAATACCGTGGATGTGGGAACATCCACCTTGTACAATATCATTTTTCCGCCCTTTAAAGCGGCCATACAAGAAGCCGACGTAAAAACCGTGATGAATGCATTTAACATTCTTAACGGGGTACCCGCCACTGGAAGTACCTTTTTGCAACGCGATATATTAAAAGATGAATGGGGTTTCGAAGGATTTGTGCTGTCCGACTGGGGAAGTGTGATGGAAATGATACCTCATGGATTTGCTGCCGACCTAAATGAAGCAGCCATGCACGCCGCAAATGCCGGTTCGGATATGGATATGGAATCGCATGCCTATGTAAATCATTTAGTGGATTTGGTAAAAGAAGGAAAGGTGAGCGAGGATAAAATAGACGATGCGGTACGCAGAATTCTTAAAGTAAAGTATGAATTGGGTCTGTTCGACGATCCCTACCGCTATTGCGACGAGGCACGCGAAAAAGAAATGCTATACCATGAGGATCATCAAAAGACGGTGCTCGATATGGCTCGTAAATCTATTGTTTTATTAAAGAATGAGGGGGCGATTTTGCCATTTGCTAAGGCGCAAAAGAAAATTGCTGTGATTGGTGCTTTGGCCGACGATAAAACCAGTCCCCTGGGCAGCTGGCGCATTGGTTCAGACGATGGTACCGCTTTTTCCGTGTTGGAAGGCTTAAAGGAAAAAACATCCAACTTTACCTATGCCAAAGGAGCAGATGTGGTAACAGGTGATGTGAATTTTGTGTTAGAGCTAAATGAAAATACTACGGATAAAAGTGGTTTTAACGAAGCCATTCGATTAGCCAAAGCGTCGGAGGTGGTAGTAATGGTGTTGGGTGAGCACGGTTTTCATTCAGGGGAAGCACGTAGTCGTACTAATATTGGCTTGCCGGGAGTTCAGCAGGAATTGCTAGAGGAGGTGTATAAAGTAAATAAGAATGTTGTTCTGGTGCTGATGAATGGGCGTCCCCTGGCATTGCCCTGGGCTGCCGATAATATTCCGGCTATTGTGGAGACCTGGCAGTTGGGATCACAAACGGGTAATGCTATTGCCGACGTATTGTTTGGCGAATACAACCCCTCGGGTAAACTGCCGATGTCCTTTCCACGTAGTGTAGGACAGTGCCCCATTTATTACAATAAATATAGTACAGGTCGTCCGGTTAATGTTGAGGGAAATGTTTTCTGGTCGCATTACATCGATGAGTCCAACGATCCGCTTTTTGCCTTCGGCCATGGATTGAGTTATACAGATTTTGAATATGCCGATTTGAAAATTGATGACTCTGATCCTTCGGGTATCAAAGTTTCGGTTGTGGTGAAGAATAATGGCAAGGTAGCCGGCGAAGAAGTTACCCAATTGTATATTCACGATAAGGTGGCCAGCGTTGCCCGCCCCATAAAAGAACTTAAGGGTTTTGAGAAATTTATGTTGGAGCCGGGATCATCCAAAACAGTTTCATTTACACTAAGCAATGCCGAACTGGGTTTTTACGATAACCAAGGTGAATTTATCGTGGAGCCAGGCATGTTCGATGTAATGGTTGGGACGAGTTCTATAAAAGGATTGACCGGAAGCTTTGAGCTGAAGTAGGGATTTTATTAAATTTAGTAGGGGTGCGACCTGGAACCGTACTCCGTGTTTTTACTCACGGGGTGACTATGTGCAAGATGCCAATAGTCACCCCGTGAGTATTTATGGTTTTCACCATCAGGCATATCCATTCCCCCTTAACAAAGGAGGCAGTTTAAATTCCTTTTTTGTAGGCATTGTTGCTGGTTGGGGCAATCAATTGATGTAGCTCTTCTGCATCTGTTTTACCCAAAATGAACTCTTCAAAACAATGGAGAAGATCCTTATGGTCTGTTTTTACATTAGTTTCGGTTTTTACAGGGCTTAAATCCACAACAAACGCATCAAAACGATGGGGCATGTCTTTCACAATAGCGGTGTTTAAGCAATGTTGGCGACCATAAATTCGCTGATGGTTCCCATAGGTTTTTTCAATAATAAAGGCAATGTCTTTGGTGTTGGTAATAGAGGACGACTTTTCGCAGTGCTGCATACAACTATCGTTCAGGGTTGTTTTTTGGCATCCAACAACCTGGTGAAACAAACACTGTCGTGTGGTCATTAAAAGCTGAGGATGATAAATGCTATAGAATAATTTAAAGTCGGCGGGTTTTTGAATGCCCTTTATTTGGCTACGGCTTATTTCGTTAGATAAAAAGGCACCCGAACAATTAAAATCCTCTTTTAAGCACAATAAACTATACGAATTAACCAGGTTTAAACTTGGTCCTGCAATCCACTTAATGCCGTTATTACAGGCTTCAAAGGCGATCCCCGTATTGTCGGTAACCAACAACCGGGGTTTTGCTTTATCTAAAAACTTAAGAGCCAGTAGGTAATCGTCGCCTATAATGACAGCCGGAAACCAGGGGATTAGTTTTGGCTCTTGTTTGAAAATACCCACCAGTTCTGTAAAATTTTTTTTAAAGTTGCTGGGGAGTTTGAAATATAATTGGGCATTGGTTTTCTTTACTTGCTGTAAATCTTTCAACGAGGAAATAATGACATGCACAGGTGTTTGGGCATGGGACTCGGATGTGTTTTTTAGTGCAGGAAGACGAATGGGAGCAATAGGGTGCTTGTTGTCGTTTAAAATATAAAGCAACTGATTTTTAATAGTGGTTAGCTCCTTAAAAGGTAAATACAGATTGTTTGGCATATGCTCCAAATCCATATCTGAAATAAAATAATCGGTATCGTTAATAGCTTTTAAGCGTTTAAAAATTGTATCGTAGCGTAAAGCCTCTGTGCCTTTGCCCGTGAGTGTTATATTGGAATAGACATCAAAGGAAGTTTGATCCTTTTGTACAGTTACTTTTAAAGGAGTGCCTTCGCGGCCGGAGACGCGCATGGTTAAAGGTAATTTTTCAATGCTAAGGTGCTTTATCTTTTCCTCTACTTCAGCCTTTATCGTATCCTTTTCGTTGTAAAGCGCCTGCTCGGCATCTGCTATTTCCTCCTGCGATAAATGCTTATTTTCCGCGGCAATCCGTTTAAGGGAATAATCGCGCGGGTTATCGATAAACATCTTTTTTGAAATATTACCGGTGAGATAGGCATTTGAAAAGTCGCGGTTAAACACTTTGTATAGGCTGGCACTATCGTTTTGTAAGGTTTTTTGCTTGAGCCAGCTGTCCAATTGTTTCCGATAGGTTCGGGCTACCGAATAGATGTAATCGGATTTTTTTATGCGCCCCTCAATTTTGAGTGAGTAAACGCCGGCATCGTATAGTTCGCCTATGTTGTTATAAGCCGCATTGTCTTTTAGGTTCAATGGATAATCATTACCTGCTAAGGTAGTGTTGTATTTATCTCGGCACGGCTGACTGCACCTGCCGCGGTTGCCCGAGTTGCTGCCATAAAATGAGCTCATATAACAAATGCCCGAGAACGAAAGGCATTGAGAGCCGTGCACAAAGACCTCTGTACTCATTTTGTTTTCGTTGGCAATGCTGCTTAAATGTTTTATCTCCTCCAGGTTCAGCTCACGCGATAAGTTAACCCGTTCAACGCCCAGCTTATGCAAAAATTTAATTTGTCCCGGGTTGTGCGTGGTCATTTGTGTGGATGCGTGTACAGGTAAGGTGGGGTAATGTTTTTTGAGGAGATAGAGTAATCCCAAGTCCTGAACGATAAGTCCATCTATCTGGGTGTTGGCCAGTTGGTTGAGCAGACTTGTCAATGCTGTAATCTCATTTTCGAGAATAAGGATGTTAAGGGTAAGAAATATAAGGCAGTTATGTGTGTGTGCCAATCGGATGATGCTTTGCAACTCATCGAAACTGATGTTTGCTGCCCTGTTGCGCGCATTAAATTTATCTAAGCCGCAGTAAATGGCATGGGTACTGCTATCTTCGTCGGCTATCGGATGACCGCCGACGGCAAGGATAGCCGCTTTGATAGCATCCACATCTCCACCCGGAACCAATAACTCCATTTTTCGTTTCACAGGTGCAAAGATAGGGTATTTGATTTTATTATCTTTTTTAAATGAAGTTTATTGGCCGGCAAGGGGGTGTTCAGAGCATCTTTTTAATTAATTCCCATTGCATTCGGCTTACCATTGGGTTGTCCGGATCGCCGTTGATAATGGTGAGGTAATATGCGGCTTTCGACATTTTCCACACCTGCAGCACCGCGTGTTGACTATGATCCGATATGTAGCTTATCCTAAAATGCCTTTCAAGCGGCAGACCCATGTTACGGCAAATGTGCATGGCTCTGTTTATGGCCGCATTCATCTCTTGTTTCGAAGAATAGATAAATTGAAGCGATTGTGAATTGAAAAAAAGTTCCGTTTCTATCACCGCGTCAATCAAATCAAGCATATTGCGAGGCATACTTCTATCGTATAGATCTAAAAAATCATTCTTTTTCATATTGTCCTGAATTTTAATATTAAGAATTGCCTTTCCTATATTATTTTTTCAAACTATCTTTTAATTTCTTTGCCAGTTCTTTTTGTTCTGCATTTAACTTATCAGGTAAACGTACCGTCAGTTTTATATATAAATCACCATGTGTTCTTTTGCCATATACGGGCATGCCTTTACCTTTAAGTCGCAATTGCTTGCCGTTTTGTGTGCCTTCGGGTAGGGTAATATTTACACTTCCCGAAAGGGTATGGATTTGCTGTTTGCCTCCCAGCAAGGCCGTGAAAAGATCGACAGGAACCTCCATGTACAAATCATTTCCCTTGCGTTGATATACTTCGTTATCTTCAATTTTAATGTTGAGGTAAAGGTTTCCGTCCTGACCGCCCCGTCCTTTTTCCCCTTTGCCTTTTACACGTAACTTTAATCCCTCATAAGCCCCGGGTTTTATTTTAACCTTTAGTTTTTCGGTTCCTGTATCCAGTATGCGTTCGGTTCCTGTATAAGCTTCCTGCAGGGTAATATGTATTTGGCCCGTCAGGTCGTTGCCCGGCATATTGGCATTAAAGCCGCCAAAACCTCCACCGCCAGAAAACCCTCCGGCTCCTGCGCCACCGCCTCCAAAAAAGGATTCAAAAAAGTCAGAGAATCCGGATCCCCCACCAAAAAATTCAGATGGGTCTCCTTCAAAAGTATAGTGGCGGCCTCCTTGAGCATTCTGCTGCTGCTGATATCGCCTGTTGTCGCCAGGCTTGTATCCGGCTTGTTGATACTGTTTCCAGTTAGCACCTAATTCGTCGTACAATTTGCGTTTTTCAGGATCCAGCAAAACCTCTTTGGCTTCACCAATCTCTTTAAATTTTTCTTCTGCGGTCTTGTTGCCCTGGTTTTTGTCGGGGTGGTATTTTATGGCAAGTTTACGGTAAGCCTTTTTTATATCATCCTGCGAGGCTTTTTTATCAACCCCCAGTGTTTTATAATAGTCTTTGTATTCCATACTTGATGATTTTCAGGTTAAAAATTCAAAGTTGCTATATCCGATTGCTTTACATTTTAATATATTTAAAAAATCCGGGATAAGGCAAGTAAAATCGTTCTACCTGAAGCCAGAATCGTTGGTCACGACTACGGTTGGACTTGCATTTTTAAATGCCTTAATAGATTTAATTTGTGCCGGATTGATGGCGTTTATTTTGGATCAACTAAAGGCACTATTCTATTTATCTGTTACTAATCAGTAATCAAATTTTATCTGTCTTTTCATAAAGATACTATTTTTGTCCAAATATTTATTTTATCGATAGTTTCAATACTTTTATGAGGGTTTATATCTCTCCTTTTTTTATCCCATATTTGGTCTAAAATATCACGATATGAATAAACCTGCCCAATGCAGTATTACAAAAAGGATGCAAAGTTTTATGCATGCTTTTAACGGCTTGAAACTTCTTTTTAAAGAGGAGCACAATGCAAGAATCCATTTGGCTGTGGCCATCATTGCTCTTACTCTGGGTTTTGTATTGGATATCAATACCACAGAATGGCTGACGGTGCTCTTATCCATTGCTTTGGTAATATCTTTGGAGCTACTTAACGCGGCCATCGAAAACCTGGCCGATTTTGTATGCCCACAAAAAGATGTGCGAATAAAAAAAATAAAGGATTTAGCAGCCGGTGCGGTACTTTGGGGGGCAATGGCAGCTTTTATTATCGGGGGAGTTATTTTCGTGCCAAAATTATGGCAACTAATAAGTTGAACATGGACAGTGACTTTTATAAAAACAGGCGCACCGTTGAAAAGTACATTCAGATGGCGAAAGGATTCGATGGGCGAGATTTAATCCAAAAATTAAAGTTATACCTTTTGCCGCATTCGCATGTGCTGGAGCTGGGCTCAGGCCCGGGAGCTGACTTTGCGATTTTGAGGAAAGATTTTAATGTGATAGGATCAGACTATTCAACGGAGTTTTTAAACAGACTCAGGATGCGATTTCCCAAGGATGTGTTTATTGAACTGGATGCGGCAAAAATGGATACCGCTTTAACCTTCGACTGCATCTATTCAAATAAGGTGCTACATCACCTTACCAATGAGGAACTGGAGTGTTCCATTCAAAGACAATACGAAATGTTAAGTGCGAACGGGATAATTTGTCATTCGTTTTGGAAAGGAAGCGGAACAGAAAATTTTAAGGGTATGTTTGTAAATAATCATACCGAGGCATCTTTGAAAGATTTTTTCTCTCATTACTTTAATATCCTGGAATTGAGTAGTTATAAGGAATTTGAAACAGAAGACTCACTCTTGTATATAGGTTCAAAAAAGAAACCTTAGGTTAAAATGGTTTAGGCAAAAAGATTACTTCCGGATACAGTATTTGCATCTGAGTATAAAATATCTAATTTTACATACTGGTACGCACCAGTAGGAAATTTAGTTTTATGATAAGAAAAATCATTAAAATATCAACAGAGCACAAACAGGCCAAATACCGTCAAATCATTCAATCTATCATCAATGGTATTACAGATGGTCTTATTAAAAAGGGCGATAAAATACCGTCTATCAACGAAATAGCCAACGAGTATAATTTGTCTCGCGATACAGTAATGCTGGCCTTCAATGAGCTAAAGGCCAGAGGTATATTGGCTGCGGTGCCTGGAAAGGGATACTTTGTGGATAGTGATAATGTGGGTATTGTAAAAAGAGTTATGGTGCTTTTTGACGAACTCAATACTTTTAAAGAGGAATTGTACAATGCATTTATCGATAATTTGTCCGATGATACCCAGGTAGATATTTATTTCCATCATTTTGATACCAACGTATTTTCATCACTGATTAAAGAAAGAGCCGGAAGATATTCGGCTTATGTTATTATGCCGGCTAACCTAAGTGCTGTTTTACCCATTATTGAAATTTTGCCGCATGATAAAGTTTATCTGTTGGATAGGAAAATTAATGAATTAAAAAACTATCCGGTTATTTATCAATCCTTCGATGAGGATATGTATAATGGTCTTAGCGCAGCGCACCCCTTATTAAAAAAATACAACAAAGTGATATTGGCCTATCCCGGAGGTAAGGAGCCGGAAGGATTTTTAACCGGATTTGAGCGTTTTTGTGCAGATAACAAGGTTAATTATGAGGTGTACGATCAAATAAAAAGTAAACCCATAAAAAAAGGTGAGGTGTATATTTTGCCTACCGACCGTATGCTGATTAATTTGGTAAAACGGTGTTGGGAAAAGGGATTAAAAATAGGGGAGGATGTAGGGGTAATATCCATCAACGATTCTGCATTAAAAGAGGTGGTGGCCAACGGTATTTCAACTATTTCAACCGATTTTAAAGAGATGGGTAAAACACTGGCTGATTTTGTAGAAAATAAAAAAACAGGTGCAGTAAAAAATATATCCAGATTTACACAGCGTAATTCATTATAAAGAGAAGAAGAGGTCTTTCCTATCCTTCCGGAAACTGCCCGGGAGGGAAATTTTTGTGCCTCCCCCTAAGGAGTAGAGTGTAAATAACCCGGTACAGAACCCGGGGAAAATATAAGGCCTTACTAATTTGAAGCTCCGTAACTGTTATTTTATCTACATTATAATATTTGCATCGGAATAAAGTGCAACATTTAAATAAGCTCTTTCTCTTCAGTTTTTATACTTGTAGTTACCGAAAGGTACACTCCTATGGTGGGTTATAAGTTGAACACCTATTATTTAACCTCTTTAAAAAGAACAAATATTTAAACAAGCTGATTTTAGTCCGGCATGGCCAAACTATTTTTCTTGTAGCTATCTTATAACTTCTTTATCCAATTCGCGTGGCCAGTGACCCCCCTTGCTCAACTCACCGGTTTTTCAACTTTGCTAAGGCCAAAAAAATGTAACGGCCGAAGTCAGTATTATAACCAAAAAACCATTGCTATACATTAAAAAATGTTAATTTTGAGTCGGTTAATTGTATATGATAGATTTCAACTATGGTGAGGGACACACTTAGTTTATAATGAGATAATTATGGCGGGGAGTACTATGGACAAGGGATGTGAAAATTGCACTAAAATTAAAAATTGTTGTACCAAAAATTGTTTTTTCGAGAGCGAAGCAAATATATTTCAGCAGCTTGAGAGCAAAGAATTGGATTTTTTAATCGAGGGAAAACAACAAATTTGTTATAAGGCAGGCGAAACAATTATCAAACAAAACACTACGTCAACATTTGTTGTATGTATGAAGTCAGGTTATGCAAAAGTTTATGTTGAAGGCGAAAAGGGTAAAAACCTGGTGGTAAAAATTGCAGTTAACGGTGATTTTATTTCAGGGGGCGGACTGTTCAACGGCAATGTGCAACACTTCACCATTTCTGCCTTAACAGACGTTGATTGTTGTTTAATAGACGCGTCAACACTTACAAAACTCTTTGCCGAAAACAATAGGTTTGCCATTGATTTGCTTCGCAACCACACCAAGCAAAATAATTACCTTTTAACAAAAATGGTCAGCCTAACCCAAAAATACATGCCCGGTCGCGTTGCCGACACGTTGCTTTACCTGCGGAAGGAAATATATAAACAAAACCCTTTTACCACTCGGCTTACAAGGTTAGATTTAGCCGAAATGTCGAACATGACCAAAGAGAGTCTGGTTCGCATTCTGCATCAATTCAAAGATTCAAAACTCATTAAGACCCAACAAAATACCATTGAACTATTGGACGAAGATTCGCTCCTTTCCATTAGCAAAAATGGTTAATCATTGACATATGTCAATTATGCATCTGCATTAAGTCAATTTAAGCTGTAAGATATATCAAGATCAGCCCTTGCATATATCATCTTCACCCCTGCTACATCAAGCATTTTTTCAGGTATTTTTACTCCGGATACTAAATCTATTACGTTATGAAATACACTACGTTTTTTAAATTTATCCTTTCTGGATTTATTTGTGCCTTACTTGCCACATCATGTACCAAAGAAGGTCCGGTGGGGGCGGCTGGTGCTGATGGCACAAACGGTGTTGATGGGAATCAATCGTGCCTGACATGTCACAGCCAGGCCAGCGTAGATGCCCTTGCAACACAGTATGCGGCATCGAGCCATGCAAACCCGGGCTTTGAATTGGGATACGCCGGCATTCGCCAAGGGTGTATGGAGTGTCACTCTCACGAAGGATTTACATCTTACACCATGGGATATTATCCCAGTTCAAATTTAGATTTTGCATCAAAAATATCTTGTGGAACATGTCATGGCGACCATCAAAGTTTGGAGGAAGGCATTAGCGCCCCAATGCGAACAACAGCCTCCGTTTTGTCAAAAGCTGACGGTACAACCGTTTTTGATTTTGAAGGCAGTTCCAACACTTGTGCAAATTGCCACCAATCGAGGTCGAACGGTAACTTATATGCCGATGTAGACTCCGTTTGGAATAACGACGGTTCCTTTGCTTTTTCCGTACACGCTGATAGTGTTTACCTCTCGAGCACCCATGCAAGCCCGCATTACACCACTATGACCAATAATATTTTTGGCGTTGGGGGTTATACTAACGAAACAGGCAAAGTAATGGATGCACACAAAAAGGCAGGATGCGTGGGTTGCCACATGGGAGAAGCCGAATCAGGAAAATTAAATGGTGGCCACACCATGCTTGCAAGCGTAACATCTTGTACCGCGTGTCACACAGATGCTACCAATTTCGATATTGGCGGAGTACAAACAAAAACAAACCAAGCCGAAGAAGCAATAGCGCAAGCATTGGTCGAAAAAGGTATTTTGGACGAAAGTCATAATGCCGTGGTTGGGGTGTACCACAAAGACGTGTTTGAAGCTTACTGGAATTATAAAATCATACATTACGACGGGAGCGCAGGAGTACACAACCCGGATTATACTGAATTGTTGTTAAACCACGCTAAAGAAAAACTGGGGCTATAAGATATTCACCGTACGGAAAATTCTTTGTTTTTTTCGGTTTAAAGGGCTTCAAAAATGAAGTCTTTTTTTTCAAAACTTCATTAAATTAAAACAACGATATGAAGATTTTAAAAATATTATTCGGATTGGTTATGTTAATGTTCCTGTTTGGGGCATGCAAATACGACTTTATTGTACCCGAAGAAATCCCGGTTGTTGATCCCGATGGATCCGAAATTAGTTTTTCGACCGATATACTGCCAATTTTCAACAACGGCAACAATTGCACAGCATGTCACAAAACAGGTGGGCAAGCACCGGATTTAACTTCCGGGCGTGCTTACAATGCACTGAACAGTGCAAGATACATAAACACGACTACACCGGAAGATAGCAGAATCTATTCCGTTCCCGATCCCGGTAGTTCGCATTATAAAAAATATACTGCCGCGCAAGCAGCCCTGGTTTTGGGATGGATTTCGCAAGGTGCAAAAAACAACTAATGCCATTAAAAGGAATGCAAATGAAAAAGTATATACTGTTGCTGATAATTACTTCTTTCGGTTTTGTACTGTACGCACAAGACGATGAGAAAAAAGTTGACAGGCCCGTGAGGGCACCATTCGAGAGTGGTTATTTAATTGATAATCAAACTACGTTAATTCCTATTGAAGGGACGGTTGAGTTTGTTATACAGCATAAGTTTGGTACCATGGACAATGGTCGTTCCGATCTGTTCGGCATCTACTCACCTGGCGCCAACATCAGGCTGGCATTGAATTACGTGCCCTTTAATAACTTTCAAATAGGTTTGGGTACCACCAAAAAAAACATGTACACTGATCTATCGGCGAAATGGACAATTTTTGAACAGACCCGGGAGAACACAATTCCCGTGGCGGTAGCCTTGTATGGCTCATTGGCCATTGATGGACGTAATAAAACCGCATTTGGCTCCGGAAAAGTAGTTGACACCAAAGGACCGACCCGGGAGGAGGCTGTTGCCTTTAACGACAGAATTGCCTATTTTTCGCAATTAATTGTTGGTAGAAAATTCACCCACTGGCTGTCTTTACAAGCAGCAGCCAGTTTTACGCATTACAACATGGTTGGCTGGGACTATAACCACGACATGATTGGATTGCACCTCAACGGACGGATTAAATTCTCACCTCAAGGTTCGTTTTTATTTAATTACGACCAGCCCTTAAAAATTGAAAGTATTTCTGAGCAATCAAATTGGGGTACACACCCCCAGCCGAATGTTTCGTTCGGGATAGAATTTTCGACCAGCACCCACGCTTTTCAGATATATGTTGGCAGTGCCGATGGTATTATACCGCAAGATATTATGATGTTCAATCGAAACGACTGGTTGGATAATGGCCTGGCCATTGGCATGACCATTACACGGCTTTGGAATTTTTAAAGTTTAATTTTAAAACAAATGTTATGAAAAAAGGTAAATTGATTTTTTTGACATACCCCCTGGCAGCTGCGTTGGCTATATTGTTTTTGATGGCCTTTGCAGCCTCGCAAGACAAGAAATTCGGGCCGGAATGGGACATACCCGCCAAATACAAAACAATGGAAAATCCTTATGCCGGCGATGCATCGTTAGATCGGGTAGGCAGAATGCTCTATTCCAAACATTGCAAATCGTGCCACGGAGGAATTGGATTGGGCGATGGATCAAAAGCAGCCAGCTTAAATGTTGCCATGTATTCATTTGCCGGTGATAAATTTCAGGCACAGTCTGATGGTGTAATTTATTACCAGTCCTTTATTGGTCGCGATGAAATGCCAAATTTCGAAAAGAAAATTCCTGACGAGGAAGACCGTTGGGCCTTGGTCAATTACTTACGTTCTTTTAAAAAATAATTTCTAACAATAACCTGACCGGGAGCAATCTCTGCTCCCGGCATAATATCTCTGACTATGCTTGCTCAAATCCAGGGCATTTTGCTTTTGACACTACTTATCTTTGTAGAGTTTCCTTTACAGGCACAAACCATGCCCGAGGAAAACAGTAATTGTCTGCAATGTCATTCGGCACACTCTTTTACTATTTATAACGACTGGACGGAGCAAAACCAAAAACGCCTGATGAACCCGTATTACATCCTTGACACCATGTTATTGAAAACGGGGGTGCATCACACTTTTAAATGTACCGATTGCCATGCTTACGATTACTCCACCTATCCTCACGACGGTGAACTGAAATTGGAGCCGATGATGACCTGCATCGATTGCCACGGTGACGACGAAACGTATGCTTCGTATCAATTTGAGCGCATCGAGGAAGAATTTCAAAAAAGTATCCACTTCGAAAAGCACAGCGATACTTTTACTTGTTCTAAATGTCACTCGCAACACTACTACAAAGCCACCACCCGCACCAGTACCAACATTAACGAAATTGTTGAATACAGTAACAACATGTGTTTGAGCTGCCACAACAACAATATAGACTATCAGCTCATCAGCGAAGGTACCAGCCCAAAACTCATTGAAGTACATAGTTGGCTGCCCAACCAAGGTTTGCATTTTCAGCGTGTGAGGTGTATCGAATGCCATACCGATGTGCACGATACATTGTTAGTTTCGCACCATGTTTTGCCCAAAGAACAAGCCACCAAAAATTGTATCGCATGTCATTCTACCAATTCAAAACTGCAAGCATCGCTTTATAAGTACCGAAATCTGGCAGGGCGTTCCGAAGACAGCAACATTATTTCAAACGAATATTATGTTATTGGCGCATACAGAAACAAGACGTTGAACTATATTTTGCTGCTGATCCTGGCAGGAACGCTAACAGGGATTGGCTTCCACATAGTTTGCAGAAAATTTAGAAAAAAATAAACATGACAATACAGAAAAAAATTTATTTGTTTCCGCTATGGGCCCGCATTTGGCACGGAGTTAATGCCGTGGGCATTCTCGTATTAATTGCTACCGGTATTAGCATGCAATATTCCACGGCCAGTTTTATACTCATCGATTTTAAAACCTCCATTAAACTGCACAACATCGCGGGGATTGTCGTTGCTGTTTTCTACTTGATGTTTATTATAGGGAACATCGTAACCCCGAACGGATCTTTTTACCATTTGAAAATAAGCGGCGCAGGCAAACGCATGCTCAAGCAAGTAAAGTATTACTTGTGTTGTTTCTTCAAAATAGAAACGCCACCCTACCCGATTTCCGAAAAACATAAGTTCAATCCCCTTCAAAAATACGCATACATTGGCGTGATGTATGTTATAGTTCCGTTTGTCATCATCAGCGGCATTGCATTATTGTTTCCCGAATTTATAATAGAAGAGATTTTTAATGTAAGCGGTATTATGCTGACTGCAGTTCTGCACGGAATTGCCGGCTTCTTAATTTTAATATTTTTAATAGTTCATATCTATGTTGCAGCCATTGGCGAATCACCCACCAAAAATTTTAAAAGTATGATTACAGGTTGGCATTAATAAAGGCAGTGACCAACAATATTGCAACTCACTTAAATGGATAGGCAAAACCCTGACCTATTTTGCAAAAAACAGGCGCGGTAAAAAAAATACTCCAATACACATCGTGTACCCATTATAAGAAAAAAATTCTCCTATCCTCCCCAAAAAGGCCGAAAATGAAGCATTTCACTACCCCATGGAAGTTCAGTTTGAATAACTCTGGGCACCTATCAGGCGACTTATAGAAATCTCCGTAATACATGATGCCCTCAAAATATGCCCACTGCAAACTCCTTACATTTTTGCTGTAAATTTGTACCGGAACAACGAATACAGATAATTTTATATCTATTCTCTCGCTTTCGTATCTATTTTAAATTGTAAAATTATCATTTAATTAGATAGAATTGACTTTTTAAAAGTCTACTTACAAAGTACTTTTTACATTTCTGATTACGTAAATTGCCTGCTTTATTGTACTTTTGCAGCAATTATAAAAATAGCTCGATAACTCTATTTGGTACAAGGGTTTAATCTCATAAAATAAAACTATCATGGTCCTTTTTTTCAAAGGTAAATCAAAACAGATTTTAGCGGTAGGTTGTAACAAGGATTTTACAACCGATGAAATACAAAAGCTCGAATGGCTTTTTAGCGGTGCCACCAAGACTGACGAACAGCAACTGAGTGGCTTTTTTGTTGGACCTCGTAAAGAGATGATCACGCCCTGGAGTACCAACGCCGTAGAAATCACCCAGAATATGGGCTTGGGTGGTATAATACGTATTGAGGAGTTTTTTGAGGTAACCAACGAAAAGGCCATCTACGATCCTATGCTGCAGGTATTGTACAAAGGATTAGGACAAGATGTTTTTAATATCGACAAGCAGCCCGACCCGATTATAGAAATAGAGGATGTGGCGGCCTATAACAAAGCCGAAGGTTTGGCGCTGAGTGAAGATGAGGTGGCGTATCTGGATGGTCTCGCAAAGAAACTGGGCCGCAAGCTTACCGACAGCGAGGTGTTTGGTTTTTCGCAGGTCAACTCGGAACACTGCCGACATAAAATATTCAACGGTACTTTTATTATTGATGGTCAAGAAAAGGAAAGTTCTTTGTTTCAGTTAATTAAACGTACATCCAAAGAAAATCACAACTATCTGGTTTCGGCCTATAAAGATAACGTAGCCTTTATCCAAGGCCCCAGAGCAATACAATTTGCACCCGCAACGCACGACAAGCCCGATTTTTTCGGAGTACAAGAAATTGATACGGTCTTGTCGCTAAAGGCAGAAACGCATAATTTCCCCACCACCGTGGAGCCTTTTAACGGTGCCGCAACCGGTTCAGGCGGTGAGATACGCGACCGTTTGGCCGGAGGTAAAGCTTCGTTGCCACTGGCCGGTACAGCCGTATATATGACTTCGTATGCTCGCTCCGAAGAAGGTAGAGCCTGGGAACAGGCAACAGAGGCACGTCCCTGGCTGTACCAAACACCGGAGCAAATTTTAATTAAGGCTTCCAACGGCGCCAGCGATTTTGGCAATAAGTTTGGTCAGCCTTTAATCTGCGGTTCGGTGCTAACTTTTGAGCATTTCGAAAACCAAAAGAAATTTGCCTTCGATAAGGTAATCATGATGGCCGGTGGTATCGGCTTTGCTAAAAAATCCGATGCCATAAAAGACAAACCCACCCCGGGCGACAAAGTGGTTATTCTGGGTGGCGACAATTACCGTATTGGTATGGGCGGCGGCGCTGTTTCGTCCGTAGCCACCGGTGAATTCAAAAACTCCATTGAGCTGAATGCCGTTCAGCGTTCCAATCCCGAAATGCAAAAACGTGCCATGAATGCCATCCGTGCCATGGCCGAGAGCGACGATAACCCCATCATCTCTATCCACGATCATGGAGCCGGTGGTCACTTGAACTGTCTGTCGGAGCTGGTAGAGGAAACCGGAGGGACCATCCATTTGGACAAACTGCCTGTGGGCGATCCTACCTTGTCGGCCAAAGAAATTGCGGGTAACGAATCGCAGGAAAGAATGGGCTTGGTTATTAATGAAAAAGATATCGACCGCTTAAAAGCGGTTGCCGACCGTGAGCGATCGCCCATGTATGCGGTGGGTGAGGCCACCGGCGACATGCAGTTTACCTTTAAGGATGATAAGGGCAACAAACCTATCAATTGGCAATTGTCCGACATGTTTGGTAACCCGCCAAAAACCATTATGAAGGATAAAACCGTGGACGAGAAATTTGCACCCGTGGTTTACAATGCGTCAAAAATTGAAGAGTACCTGAAAAATGTATTGCAGTTAGAGGCTGTAGCATGTAAAGATTGGCTGACCAACAAGGTAGACCGTTCGGTTACCGGAAAGGTGGCCAAGCAACAATGCGCAGGCGAGCTTCAAATACCCCTGAACAACCTGGGAGCAACTACCATTGATTATACGGGAACATCCGGTATGGCCACTTCAATAGGCCATGCTCCGGTTGCAGCTATGATCGATCCGGCAGCAGGTTCAGTATTGGCCATCGCCGAGTCGATCACCAACCTGGTATGGGCACCCTTTGCGCGGGGCGTAAAAGGTATATCGCTAAGTGCCAACTGGATGTGGCCCTGTAAAAACGAAGGCGAAGATGCCCGTTTATACCAGGCAGTGGAGGCCGTCAGTGATTTTGCTACTGATTTGGGTATCAATATCCCAACAGGTAAGGATTCGTTGTCGATGACCCAAAAATATAAAAACGGAGAAGTGGTTTATTCTCCGGGTACCGTTATTATTACTGCTGCTGCGGAGGTAAGCGAAGTGAATAAGATAGTGGAACCGGTATTGGTAAAAGATACAGACACAGCTCTTATATATCTCGATCTATCCTTCGATAGCCATAAGCTGGGTGGCAGTTCCTTTGCTCAGGTGGTCAATAAACTGGGCGATGAAACGCCCACAGTAGCCGATACGGATTATTTTAAAACCGGGATAGAAACACTGCAATCCTTAATTAAGGATAGTTTGATACTGGCGGGACACGATATATCGGCCGGAGGTATGGTAACTGCTCTGCTCGAAATGTGTTTCGCCAACAGCAGCCACGGTATTGAAATAGATTTGTCGGGTATTGTTGAGGATGATTTGGTGAAAATACTTTTTGCTGAAAACCCCGGCGTACTTGTTCAGGTGAAAGATGTTGGCCGGGTTACCGCCTTTTTAGAAAAACAAGAGCTCGGATATGAGGTGATAGGCGCACCCCTTGAAGAAAGAAAACTGAGCATTACCAAAGATAAGCAGCAATTGACCTTTGATATTGATGAGATGCGCGACTTGTGGTATAAAACATCCTACCTGTTAGATAGAAAGCAGAGTGGCGACATATTGGCCAAAGAACGTTTCGACAATTATAAGCAACAGCCTTTGCAATTTAATTTCCATAAGGATTTTAAAGGTAAATTATCCGCTTACGGTATATCCGCAAAACGGGTCGGTAAATCGGGTATTAAAGCAGCCATCATCCGCGAGAAAGGTGTGAACGGCGATCGTGAAATGGCCTATGCCATGTATCTGGCAGGTTTCGATGTAAAAGATGTACACATGACCGACCTTATCACAGGTAGAGAAACGCTGGAAGACGTAAACTTTATTGTTTTTGTGGGAGGATTTTCCAACTCAGATGTACTGGGTTCCGCCAAAGGGTGGGCAGGCGCCTTTTTATATAATCAAAAAGCCAAAGCCGCTTTGGATGCCTTTTACAAGCGCGAAGATACCCTGAGCCTTGGTGTTTGCAACGGTTGCCAGTTGATGGTGGAGCTTGGTTTGGTGTATCCGAATCATTCCGAAAAACCGAAGATGTTGCACAACGAGTCGCATAAATTCGAGAGTAATTTTGTGAACATGGATATTACCGATAACGATTCAGTGATGTTCAAAACCCTCTCCGGAAGCCGCTTGGGTATTTGGATAGCCCACGGCGAAGGTAAGTTTAGTATGCCGTACGGCGAGGATAAATATAATATTGCAGGAAAATATTCGTACGATGCCTATCCTGCCAACCCGAATGGAAGTGATTTTGCCACAGCCGCCATCTATTCAAACGATGGCCGTCATCTGGCCATGATGCCGCACCTGGAAAGAAGTATCTTCCCTTGGCAATGTGCACATTATCCGGCCGATCGTAATAATGACGAGGTAACTCCATGGATAGAGGCCTTTGTGAATGCCCGTAAATGGGTGGAAGAAAAGATTGTAGATTAAGGGATGAATAGATTGAAAAATAAATAAAGCCGGACTCATTCAGTCTGGCTTTGTTTTTATTAGTATCTCTTGTGTTATTTGCCGGATGACGCCGGGTATTTAGCTATATCAAACCAAGGATAGAAAATTAGGCCTATGGTTATGATTAGAATCTTAAGGTCTCTCATCAGAAATAGCTTTAATCTGAATAATGGGTGTAAAGTAGCTTGTGTTTTTGTTCGGCAGAAAGGCTACTGTACTGGGTATACCGTTGAAGCGTTAGTTAAACTCCGATAACTGTTGAACTGAATTCACATCTTGCATTTGCGGGTTATTGTAAAACCTTGATGTAGTTTTTTTGTGTGGCATGTGTGTCTTTTATTCGGATAGGTACAATAGAGCGCTGTATATGCTCCGAACTACTAAGGCAGCTCGTAATATAAATAAATATGTTTTGCCACCCTTAATCCAAACAATCCTTCCTGAAATTCATAAGTAACACGATTGTTGTCTTGCACACCATCTTCAATAGCAAAGGTGCGTATGCCCGGATATTTATTATATACACCATCTTCAAGCAGCACCGTATAAAATACCTTAGATTGGTATCGGTTGTAGCTATACCAGTAGGTTTCGCTTACCGGATTGCGTGAGAATGCATAATTCAACAAAAAGAATAGTCCCAAAACACCCGGTGCAACATTAATGCGAAGCATGTATTTATAATAATTTCGTTTTACCAGGCGAGCCAGCATAAAGCCAATAGCTATGGCAATTGCATATAATCCGATGGACAAGTTTAGAGTGATTAGTGTGTTTAATACAATTTTAAAAAATATCACTACGTTAATAACAAAAAGAACCAGGATATTAATGGTGCGCGTTTTTATAGTTGATTGTTTTTTATAAAAGAAGCTACGAATACTAAAACTGTTCCACGTTCGCACTACAAAACGAAACCACAGGGGAAAGGACGGCACAATAATAATCAGCCATATAACAAGAGAAATGGCGCCGTTTTTATGAAAAGATAAAATGGGAAGTAATATTACGATGGTGAGTATAAACAAAGTAATAAAAAAGTCGACCACCACATTAATGGCCTCCGTAGTTCGGTATATATCCGAGTTTAAATAGGCTTCATACTTCATACGGGCATATTCACGGGCCCTCTCTCGTGCTTTTTGTCTTTCGTGTTTTTCCCATTGCTGTTGATAAGCCGCCTGTTTTTGTGCTTTTTCCCTATTTCTTTTTATCCTGTTAACATTGTTGCCGCTAACATTTAAAAGATATTCATAAGCCTCGTTCACTAAAATAAAACGCTCATGCGCATCCACCGCTTTATTAACATCGGGGTGGTAAAGCTTAGCCTTTTTCCGGTAAGCTTTTTTAATTTGCTCCAGCGTGGCGTGTGGTGTTACGCCAAGTATATGATAGTAGTCGTTCATTTACAAAAGTTCGACTACGAATCTACATAAATGTTTTTAATGCTTAAGATGAATGTAATTTAAAATTCAATATTCTGGCGCAAACAAAATTAAACCTTATCTTTGCGGGCAATAATGAGACAGTTCGTTTACACCATCCTGTCTATAAACAAAACTCGGGTATGTTAAGAATCCTTTCATTCTTTGTCCTTTTCCGGACACATATCTTCTGTTTTATTTTATTGGTGTAATTAAATAATAAAAGGCATTACGGCCGGTCCGGCCCAATCGGGAATATGGGTATCAAGATATATCCGCACAGCCAGTAGGCCGGGCAGGGGTCTTATGTACTTAATGTTTTATACATGATACATTGTTCTAATTTAAATAAATGAACAAAGCAGTTGTTTTATTATCCGGCGGATTAGATTCTGCGGTAACCTTATATCTGGCCAAAAGCAAGGGATATGACGAGGTTCATGCCCTTTCGTTCGACTATGGCCAGCGTCATCAAACCGAACTGAACCATGCTATGGCCATAGCGTCCAGAGCAGGCGTAACGGCACATAAAATTGCCACGCTTAACCTGGGTGATTTTGGGGGCTCATCGCTCACCGATAAAAATATGGAAGTGGAAGACGGTGATGTAAACCGTACCGACATACCGCTTACCTATGTGCCGGCACGTAACATGGTATTTTTGTCCGTTGCAGCCTCCTATGCCGAAAGCATTCAAGCACAACATATATATATTGGTGTTAGTGAGGTGGATTACTCGGGGTACGTAGATTGCCGTCAGGAGTTTATCGATGCCATGGAGTTGGCTATCAACAAAGGAACGGTAATGGGTGCCGAGGGGGGGATGCCCATAAAAATACATGCCCCTTTTGCCAACAAGACCAAAGCGCAGGAAATTACACTCGGTATGGAATTGGGTGTCGATTTCAGCCTTACCTGGTCATGTTACCGGGGTGGCGAAAAACCCTGTGGAACCTGCGACAGTTGTTTGCTGCGTGCTAAAGCTTTTGCAGAGGCAGGCTTTGAAGATGCCGGGGTTAAAATATAAATCTTATTTAAAATAAGAGTTCTTGTTAATTGTCTATTATCTCGTACTCTAATTTAAAAATAATGGAAAAATTAATGTTAGTGGGCGAGGGGGTTTTCCCCATCGTAATGGATGCAAAGGGGAATGCCATAGCAGAAGTTCCGGCAACGGGATGGAACCTTTCCGGAACAGTTCAGGGCGAAGGCAAATTGGCCGGAACACCCTCTTTATTTATTCGTTTGGCTACGTGTAACCTCCGTTGCATTTGGCAAATGGACGATGGCAGCTTTTGTCGTTGCGACACAGCCTATGCCTCCTTTCATCCCGACGACAAAAAGGCCTGGACAGTTGAGGAGATTGTTAAAGTGGTAAAGCATAATATCGGTGCCATGCAGCATGTGGTTATTACCGGAGGAGAACCGCTTTTGCAAAAGAAGGGTGTGCTGGCGTTGTGTAAAAGCATCAAAGAAGAGTTGAACCTGCACATCACCATCGAAACCAACGGAACCATCTTCGATCAGGAACTGACTCAGTTTGTCGATCTGTTCAGTATCTCACCCAAGTTGAGTAACTCAGTGCCATCGGCCCAAAAGCTTAAGTTTTATAACGAAGCGGAAACCGGATCCTCGCGATTCCACCATGAGGTGCGCAGGAATTTAAATGCGCTGCAAAGTTATATCGATACGGCTCAGGACTTGCAACTTAAATTTGTGGTGGCCAAACAAAGCGATGCCGACGAAATTACCAAGGACTATCTTAAAGTGTTGCAACGTTACAATAAAAACGATATTATGCTGATGCCTTTAGGTGCAACGCAGCACGAAATAACCAAATCCAATCCCATTGTATTGCAAATGTGCTTACAAAACGGCTGGAAATATACTCCTCGCATACATATCGATATCTTTGGCTCTAAACAAGGGGTGTGAATTGACGGATAGCGATTAGCTTATGGCCCATAGCAGTTACAACTTCTTGGGCCTGTTGGCGTCGATAGACCCGACGGCATTGTAAAGTGAGGAGCTGTAAAAAAAATTTCTTTATGTTGCATTACACCTTGCGCGGAATGTATATTTGTTCTTATACATTAAAATTCACCACCGGATGAATTACAGTAAAAACCTGCAAGGACAGTTTAAAAAATCGAAATGGAGATCTATTTTTGGCATAGCTCTAATTGCAATAGCCATTGGGCATTTGCTCGCGGTATATTTCGATCACCAATTAACTGCCTTTAACCTTATAATAGCGGTTATCTTTATAGCGAACGGGGTTTTCGGTATCGCCGGAAGTAAAGGTTATATTTTAGGAAAAAACTCATACGTGAAAATGGACGAACAATCCATTACCATAAAAACCATAGGCAAGGAGAAGAAAGCCTTATGGGAAGATATAGAAACAATTGATTTCAGAAATAACAAGCTGAAGATCCTCCCGGAGGATAAGAAATTCCAATTTGTTACCTTGAATTATTTAAACGAAGATTGTTCAACGGAGATAAGAAACGAAGTGATAAAAGCAGCCAATAAAAAGGGTATCAGTATTATAAATAAATAAAAGCCCGGAGTGAAACTGTATATTAAATTACACTTTACACTCCGGGTTTGCAACATCTTATAGTGCGTGATTTTAATTTCTTTGTAAACTCAAAATAACGGTTTATCTGTCCGCTTTAAGTTTATCGGCCATTGCTTTGCCCAAATTAATACACTCCTGATATTTGTCGGCTTTTAGGGCATGTTTTTCTTCTACGCTTTCACCCACAACTTCCCACTTTAGCTCTTCGGCTATCGCGTTTAATTTTTTAACGGCAGCACCGGCCCAGGAATAGGAGCCTAAAATACCGAGATAATGGTTTTTAACGCCCATATGTCGCAGCTTGGTGGTAAGGGATTCCATATTTGGATGCAACTCATTACAATAGGTGGGGCTTGCCAGTATAACGCCTTTATATTTGAAAATATCGGAAAGGATATACGAAGCATGCGTTTTTGACACATCGTACAAACGAATATGCTTAATACCGTTCTCGGCCAGTTCACGAGCTACAGCTTCGGCCATCTCTTCGGTATTTCCGTACATCGAAGCATAAGCCAGTACTACCCCTTCCTCGGTTTCAAATTTGCTCCAACGGTCGTACATCCCGATAACTTTTTGAATATGGTTTTTCCAGATAGGGCCGTGCGTAGAGGCAATCATTTTAAT
Organism: Saccharicrinis carchari; assembly: GCF_900182605.1. Taxonomy (NCBI): domain Bacteria; kingdom Pseudomonadati; phylum Bacteroidota; class Bacteroidia; order Marinilabiliales; family Marinilabiliaceae; genus Saccharicrinis; species Saccharicrinis carchari. The sequence continues at coordinate 1,060,623 of NZ_FXTB01000001.1, read as the reverse complement.
ATCCAAACCTGCGAGCTTCGAGAGTGCCTTTTGTACCGGTGAGCCATATTTTCCTACAATGTTTGAATAATATCTACGCATCTCATCGCGATAATATTCAAAATCAAATTCGTCGTCGAAAATACCGCCGTCTAAAGTACCAAAAGTACCAAAGGCATCAGCCGAAAATACAATCTGTTCGCTTGTTTCGTAGGTTACCATGGTTTCGGGCCAGTGAACCATGGGCACCATATAAAATTGTAAAGTATGTTTTCCCAAATTTAAGCTGTCGCCTTCTTTCACTTCTACAGTGTTATCCGAAATGCCAAAATACCCTTCCAACATAGGCAATGTTTTTTTATTGCCTACAATTTGAATGTCAGGATACATTTTTTTTATGATGTCTATAGAGCCACCATGGTCTGGTTCCATATGGTTTACAACAAGATAATCGATAGGGCGCTCCCCGATAACGGCTTTAATTTTTTTCAGATATTTTTCTACCTGTGCTATCTCTACCGAGTCGATTAAGGCTACTTTTTCGTCGTCGATAACATACGAATTATAGGCCACACCACGGTCGATGGGCCACATGTTTTCAAAAAGATGCGTTCTTCTGTCGTTCACGCCAACGTAATATACGTCTGGCGTCAATTTTACTGGCTTGTACATATATATTTAGTTTGTTAATGTCCAAAAGCTGAATGATATCTTATTTTACTTATTGATGCCGGGTGTTAATAGTTGATATGCAAAATGGCATGTCTCCAAAAAGCCTTATCGCATCCGTATCAACAACCAGGTATCATTGTATTTAGGATAATTGCTGCGTATGTTGCCCACTTTGCTTCGCGCATCCATTTCATCATTATAGGCCGAAACAGAAACACGATAAAGTCCGTTTTCGTTTTCCAGAATAACCGGAGAAAAACCCTCACTAATCAGGGTGTTTTTATAGTTGCGGGCATTATCCAGTATTTTAAAGGAGCCAATAATAACGTAGTATTTGTAGCTGATATCGTCCGGCGACTCAATTACTTTTACTTTTTCCTCTTTTATCACAATGGGTTTAGGCTCCTTTTTTATCACAATAGGTTTAGATTCCTCTTTAACGTAAGGTGAGTCGCTATCGCTAAAACTAGAGCTTCCCGAATCCTTTAAGGATCTGCAGCTTATCAATGATAAGGTTAAAATGGCTAAAAGAAATAATTTATTCATTTCAATCAATTTTAGGTTTTTATATTTTTAATTGCCTAAAAATATAACATTCTTTGCAAAACTATCGATTATTTTTTACCGAAGCGATTGAAAACATAGCATTAGCCATATAAAACGGAATAATCTGTTATATTTGAACCTTTACTCGTTGATATTGATAAATGAAAAAGAAAGTACGGAATACCAAACGCAGAATGACCCGCCGATTTAAGCGGATGGGATTATTTGTTGTAGTTTTACTTCTTTTAGCCGTATTGATAGGCGGCCGGTTCTATCGCTATATTAATGCGCCCAATGTCGATTTATCTAAAGCAGAATCGGCCTATATACACATACCGGATGGAACAAATTTTCTGCAGTTAAAAACTATTTTAAAGGAATCAGGAGCCATAAAGGATATGGTAAGTTTTGAATGGGTAGCCCAGAAAAAGGACTACCCCGAAAGAATAATAGGTGGTCGTTACAAGTTGGAGGACCGGATGTCGAACAACCATTTGGTTAATTTGTTGCGCAGTGGCCGGCAGGAACCGGTTAACCTTACCTTTAATAATATTCGTAAGTTAGAGCAGTTGGCTTCTTTGGTAAGCAAAAAATTGATGCTCGACTCAGCGTCACTGATGGATTTAATGCAGGATAAAGATTATCTTTCTGAGCTTGGCTTTAATTCCAACACACTGCCCTCCATGTTTCTTCCTAACACCTATCATATTTACTGGAACACTGATGCTGTAGGTTTTATGGAACGGATGAAAAAAGAGTATGATACCTTTTGGAATGATGAAAGAATACATAAAGCAGAGGTAAAAGGATTAAACCCACTGCAAGTATCGGCACTGGCCGCAATTGTGGATGAAGAGACGCAAAAAGCGGATGAAAAAGCAAGAGTGGCCGGTCTGTATTTAAACCGATTGGATAAAGGCATGCGCCTGCAAGCGGATCCAACTTTAAAATATGCCTTGGGCGATTTCAGTATCAAAAGATTATTAAATGAAGACAAGAAAGTGGAATCGCCGTATAACACTTATAAATATGCGGGTTTACCACCCGGCCCAATCCGGATACCTTCTATTACCGGATTAAATGCAGTACTGAATGCCGAAGACCATGATTATGTATACATGTGTGCAAAAGAAGATTTTTCGGGCTACCATAACTTTTCAAAAACCTTGGCGCAACACAACATCCATGCAGCCAGATATCGAAGAGAATTAAATAAAAGAGGGATTCGGCGTTAGGGTGGTTAACCGGGTTTAATTATTGAGTTGCTACACTATTTTTTCCTTGTGCCCTTTGTGCTTTCTTTATTTACCGCCATATTAATACAGAATAGCACGGTATAATTCTATAATGATTGGCGCTTTAATCACTTTCAGGAGCCGGCAGGTCAATCCCTGCAAGAACGCAGCTTCAATTGCATAACGCTCTTTTTAAAAGAAACTGAGAGGGTGATTGTAGCCAATGGCTATTGACCATCGGCTATCTCTCAAGCTCTACTTTCCCTTCAAAAACGAGGGTTGCAGGACCAATAAGCCAAATGTTGCTGAAGCCTGATTTTTCATCACCTTCAAAATGAACTTGCAGTCTACCACCTTTAACATCAACATCAAAAAACTTTTCTTGCTTGTTTTTAACAAAGGTGGCAATAGCCGAAGCTACAACACCGGTTCCACACGAGTAGGTTTCGTTTTCCACCCCACGTTCGTAAGTTCTTACTTTAATTTGATTGTGGCTTTGCTGTTCAACAAAATTAACATTGGTGCCGTCTGGTTTGAAAGTGGCAGAATACCTTATTTTACTGCCATTATTTACAATATCAATATCAGCTATATTATTTCTGTGGGTCACATAGTGGGGCACCCCGGTATTTAAAAAGTAATATCCCTCACCGGAATCAATATGCGAAACATCAATCATCTTGAGGCTCACAATGTCGTTTTTAAATTTGGCAACATGCATACCGTCTGCTGCCTCAAAATAAAATTCATCGGCATTTGTAACTGCACCTATGCGTACAGCAAATGCAGCAATGCATCTGCCACCGTTTCCACACATCGAAGCTTCCTTTCCATCGCTGTTATAATAACGCATGGTAAAATCCACCTTTTCCGAGTCGTTACTTTCGAGCAGCATCAGCCCATCTGCCCCAATACCCATCCTGCGATGGCATAAAAAACTGACTAAGCTTGTGCTTTTAGTGTCAAAATTACCGTTTCTGTTGTCAATAATAATAAAGTCGTTGCCGGTACCTTGATACTTGTAAAAATCAACTTGCATAAAGAATGGTTTAAAGGAATTGATTTATAGATTATTTTGTCCGAAATTTAGCAATAGAATAATGAACAAAGCTAAGCAAAATTCAGTTAAAATTAAGTTAAGGTGCAGGGATTAAACCCGAAGGGCATATAATTTGACAGTTTGAGTACGTTTAATATACAGTTCTAATTCGTTGGATTGAACTTCGATCCATATAAAAAGATTTGCGTTTTATTAGATAAACTAAAAAAATGTAGATAAGGAATTCGATCAACTAAATTAAATTATTCTATGCCATAAAGGCATATTAATACTAAAAAATTATTCACAATGAAGGTAAAAAAATTATTTTTTGTTTTTTTAGCAGCCGTACTGGGAGCAGTATTAGGTGTATATGCTTATGTATTGATTGTTAACCCCCAAAAGGAAATTGTTACGGTGGAGAATCACGTGGTACCGGCTGCCAGATACGCATCGCTTGGGCAAGCTGCACCGGTTGGGGTTCCGGATTTTACCCTTGCGGCGGAAAAATCAGTAGAAGCCGTAGTTCACGTAATGACCAAAGCCACCCGTTCGGGTAATGCGTATTCACATGGTAACCCCTTTTACGATTTCTTTTTTGGTCCCAGAGGTGGCATAGCGCCCGATAGAGCGCCTGTGATGGGTTCCGGTTCAGGAGTGATAATTGCTGAGGATGGTTATATCATTACCAACAATCACGTGATAGACAAAGCTGATGAAATTGAAGTAGTGCTTAACGACAGGCGATCGTATAAGGCTAAACTTATTGGTGCAGATCCTACAACCGATATTGCTCTTTTAAAAATTGATGAAAAAGGTCTCCGTTTCCTGGCTTATGGCGATTCGGACGATTTAAAAATAGGCGAATGGGTGCTGGCTGTGGGCAACCCTTTTAACCTGACTTCTACTGTTACAGCGGGTATAGTGAGTGCAAAGGCTCGTAGTATAAATATTCTGTCGAACCGGAGCCAGCCTATGGGAATTGAATCTTTTATCCAGACTGATGCAGCGGTTAATCCCGGTAATAGTGGGGGAGCCCTTGTAAACATACGTGGCGAACTGGTTGGCATTAACACGGCCATTGCATCGCAAACCGGATCCTTTGCAGGGTATTCCTTTGCTGTACCCGTGGGGATAGCCAAAAAAGTTGTGGCCGACCTTAAAGAGTTCGGAGAGGTACAAAGAGGATTTATTGGTGTTCAGATTAGAGGTGTAGATGCAGCTCTCTCGAAAGAATTAAACCTGGATAAAATAGAAGGTGTTTATGTAGATGCCGTTACAGCCAATGGGGGCGCAGCTGTCGCCGGAGTCAAAAAAGGAGATGTGATTTTAAGCATCAATGGCGTCGCGGTGAATACCAATTCGGAGTTGATTGGTCAGGTAAGCAAACATCGTCCCGGGGATAAAGTGAGTTTATCGATAAAAAGAGATGGAAAAGTAAAACAATTTACCGTGGTTTTACGTAATAGTTATGGGTCTACGGAAGTAGTGAGACAAAAAGAAGGAATATCCGCTTTATTGGGAGCCGAATTGCGCGAGTTGTCAGATCAGCAAAAAAACAGGCTACTCGTAGATTATGGCATGGAAGTTGTTAAGCTAACGGCCGGAAAGTTTAAACAAAGTGGCATACGTGAAGGTTTTATCATTTTAAAAGCCAACAGGCAACCAATCAAAACTATTACCGATCTAAAAGACGTTATAGCAACAACTGATGGAGGTTTGTTTATTACTGGCGTATATCCAAACGGTCAGGTTACCTACTACGCTATTAACCTCCAGGAATAAATAAAAACCCAATTATCTTGCTCATTATTTATAATAGTTGGATATTTGGTTATAAAAGTATAATTTTGCGCCACATTTTGCATATAGGATATGAGACAACTTAAAATAACTAAATCAATTACCAACCGTGAGAGTGCTTCTTTAGATAAATATCTTCAGGAGATAGGACGAGAGGAATTGATATCTGTAGAGGAAGAAGTAGATCTGGCGCAGCGGATCAAAAAAGGCGATCAAGTTGCCTTAGAGAAGCTGACAAGAGCCAATTTACGTTTTGTGGTTTCTGTTGCTAAGCAATATCAAAACCAAGGTCTTAGTCTTCCCGATCTAATTAACGAAGGCAACCTTGGATTGATTAAAGCAGCCGAAAAGTTTGATGAAACCCGTGGTTTTAAGTTTATATCCTATGCGGTGTGGTGGATACGTCAATCCATTTTGCAGGCTTTGGCCGAACAATCCAGAATTGTACGCTTGCCATTGAATCAGGTGGGTTCATTAAATAAAATTAATAAAGCCTATTCAAAATTTGAGCAGGAAAATGAGCGCAAACCATCACCCGAAGAGTTAGCCGACAAGTTGGAGCTGCCTGTGGAAAAGGTAGCCGACACGCTCAGAGTTTCTGGCCGTCATATATCGGTTGATGCCCCCTTCGTAGAAGGAGAGGACAACAGTTTATTGGATGTTTTGGTAAACAGTGATTCTCCTAATGCCGATAAAACATTGATCAACGAATCGCTGGCACGTGAGATCGAACGTGCGCTGGCTACCCTGACCGAACGTGAGGCCGATATCATTAAATTATTCTTCGGTATTCAGGTGCAGGAAATGACATTGGAAGAGATTGGCGAACGTTTTGGATTGACTCGTGAAAGGGTAAGGCAGATCAAGGAAAAGGCAATACGTAGATTGCGCCACACCTCCAGAAGTAAATTGTTAAAATCTTATTTGGGATAATACCCAAAGCATAAAATAATAAAAAAGCCGTCCTGTTTGTGTCGGCTTTTTTTATTTTATAGCTTTAATGCCGATTGTTTATCAGGTTAAAAATTGCTTTTTGAAATAACTGTTGTGTCAATATTTTAGCTGACATATGGTAAAGTATCTACATTTTAAAGTTTAACCATAAAACTAACGCTATGTTTGGCTGTCGACAATGATCAAATAATAGCCCCATCAGCGCTGCCGACATACGTAAAAGGCAAAAAGATTATAGATGTAACACATCGATTTGCAGAGCTTATTTCGGATGAACCGTCAGAATTGCCACCTACCTGAAGTGGCAAAAATATACGCTTGCCATATTTGGCCTCGAAGATGTAGTGTATTTGTAAATTGTGAGAGATTTGATTAGAGAATGCCAATTGTTGTTGATAGATTGGGTAACCGGATTTAATAAAACAAATTATGTGATTGAGCGATGGAGCCTGTATAATGAGCCGGGAGGTGGGCTGCATGATTTAGATCCGGATGAGGATATCCCATTTGACCCTGAATTGTAACCTTAATTCTAAATAATGAAAAAGCTAACTAAGATTATTACTTTCCTTGCGTTTATTGTTTTCGCATCCTGTTCAAATAAGGGGCAGCAAAAAGCAACCACCCGAATTGATATACAATCCGAAATTGTTATTCCAGCGCATTATGTTGTTGGTAAAACAGGCGAGCCATTGACCATAGATGGTGTAGATGACGAAATGGCATGGTCGAAAGCCGCTTTCACCAAATCTTTTATCGATATTGAGGGTGTGGATACACCAACCTACGATACCAAAGTTAAAATGCTTTGGGATGAGCAATATTTATATGTTTTTGCTCAAATGGAAGAACCACATATATGGGGTTATTTAAGGCAGCGCGATACGGTAATCTTTTATAACAACGATTTTGAGGTTTTCCTGGATCCCTCGATGACTACTTTTAATTATGGCGAGATTGAAGTAAATGCATTAAATACCGTGTGGGATCTGAAGTTGGACAAGCCCTACAGGGTGGGTGGTAATGCCGATAACAGTTGGGATCTGGATGAATTGAAAACAGCGGTCCACATAATAGGTACTTTAAACGATCCAAGTGATATTGATAGCATGTGGACCCTGGAGATGGCCATCCCAATGAGCCCTTTGATGAAACTCAAAGACGAGGAAAATAAAATACCCCTTGAAGGGGAACAATGGCGTATCAACTTTTCGCGGGTCAATTGGGATTTTGATGTGAACAATGGGGTGTACTCCCGTAAAAAAGTGGATGGAAAGTATTTACCCGAATACAATTGGGTATGGACTGAACAAAGAGTAATAAATATGCATGAGCCCGAAAAATGGGGGTATTTACAATTCACCCACCAGCCAACTGCAGATGGCATTCAATTTAAAAAGGATGAAGATATTCTGATAAAACAAGCTGCCTTTGCCCTTTTTAGATTGACGCGCTTTGGAAAACTGAAAGCTTTAATGGACAAAGAAAAGGGTTATACGGAAAGTTTTGCCGCAACGGTTACAGATAACCTGACTGTAAAAGCCACCTTTGTTAAAACTAACGCAGGTTTTGAATTTAGAATTACCGACGAAAATAAGAAAAAGACTTTTGTAATAAATGAGGAGGGTTTTTTGAGTATTCAACAGTTGTAGATGATTGATGCTTACGCAACCGGTCTCGCGAAAAATATTATGGGCATCCTCAACAGAAGGGCTTTTTACTGTTGAGGAAAACATAGGGTTTTGTAACGATTTCTTTTTCGACAAATAAAATAAATAAACAAATAAATATACCACAATGAAAAAACTATTCACTTTTGCTCTTATGGTGGCATTGTTTTCTTGCGCCCCAAAAACTGCATCCGTTGGGGAAACAAAAGGCAATAATAGCTTTGTGTTGGCTACCTGGGTAACTGCACCGAAGGAATTTAACAAGCAGCAATGGGAAGAGAAACTCGATTATTATAAATCTATCGGGCTAACTGAGGTGTTGGTGCATGCTAACGCCGAAATGTTAGAGCAAATTATTCCCTTGGCCGATGTGCGTAACCTAAAGATACATGCCTGGATGTGGACTTTAAACAGACCCAACGACAGCGTGGCCAACAAGCATCCCGAATGGTATGCGGTAAACCGCCAAGGTAAAAACTCTTTGGAGTTCAGGGCTTATGTAGATTATTATCAATGGCTGAGCCCATTTCATCCCGAGGCACGTGAATATATCAAAAACAATGTGCGACGACTGACAAAGGTAAAAGGATTGGCTTCGATACATTTGGATTATGTACGGTACGTGGATGTGATTCTGGGAGCAGATTTACAACCTTTATATGGTCTTGTGCAAGATCACGAAATGCCGGAATACGATTATGGTTATCATCCTTTGGCCCGCGAAGGGTTTAAAGCGATATTCGACAAAGATCCGCTGGATATGGCGCATCCGGAGCTGAGCACCGAATGGCGCCAATACAGACTTAACGCTGTGAGTACTCTGGTGAACGAGCTGGTTGAAATAGCCCATGAGAATGGACATAAAATGACGGCGGCGGTATTTCCTTTCCCTGAAATGTCGCGGCAAATGGTGCGCCAGGCATGGAACGATTGGAACCTCGATGCAGCATACCCCATGTTGTACCAAAATTTTTACCGCGAAAACATCAACTGGATTGGTTTTGCTACTGAGCAAGGGGTGCGCGACGTGGATTTCCCCATTAATGCGGGATTGTTTATACCTGCCTTTGACAATGCCAACGACCTGGAAAAAGCCATTCGTTTGGCCAAAGAAAAAGGGGCCAGTGGTGTTTCCATATTTACCGCCGACGATATGAGCAAAGAAATGCAGGCGACGATTAAAAAAATGAGCGCAGAGTACGGAGTTGGAGCTAAGGTAGCGAAATAAGTAAGGATTGAAGTGAGGCGGCAGTGTTTAAGACTGGCAATTTATGACGAAAAAAGTCCTGTGGAGTGGGGTAATTGAGGGAAGGATCAGAATTGTAAAGCACACCTTAGTAGGAGTTGTCGTTACGAAACTGAACAATGTTTCAAGGTTTAATTCGATATGCGGATATTTATAGGCATAAAAATAGATGCACCGCCTGAGGTTTCGCAAATCAAGTGTGAGCTGGGACATGCTCACAGCAAATGGGTAAAGGAAAGCAATTATCATCTCACCTTGGTTTTTATTGGTCAGGCAAAGACGGCGGACAAGGTGAAGATATCGCAGGCCTTGCATAAAATAGTACCGCAGCACGCACCTTTCGTCATCAGCTTAAAAGGAGCAGGGTCGTTTCAGAAACGCAGAAGCAGTGGTGTGCTTTGGCTTGGGGTGGAAGATAGCACCGCCTTAAAAGCCCTGCACAATGAGGTGAATAATGCCGTACTCCATATTTTCCCTAATCTTAAAAATCAATACAAGGATTATACCCCTCATATAACTGTGGCACGAATAAAAGATAGGGAAGAGTTAAGTGCTTTTAAACAACGCTTAAACGAGCTTAATGTGAGCCGACGGCAAAGGGTTGATGAAGTGTTCTTGTACGAAAGCTTATCCACGCCAAATGGGGTGGAATACAAGGTGTTGGAACGGTTTAATTTAAAATAAAAAAAGGCCGATTCTTTTTAGGATCGGCCTTTTTCCTGACAAGCGTAACGCAGTATTTGGTGTTTTCTTATAGCCACTAAGTAGGGGCTGCTGAAAAACTCCAGAGGAGTTTGCTGTGCATAACCCCGGATTTATCTGGAGGTTATGTTTTAGCTTAGTACATATTTGCTAATAGTTACAGCCATTGGCAATGCGCTTTGGGGCTATAAACCAAATAACCTGTAACCAATAGTAACGGTTAATACGTCAGTTTTTTGTCCAAACTGGGCTTTAGATATATCCTTCATTCCCCATTCGTAGCGCACATCTGCCGATAGTTTCCATACCTGTGCTCCCAAACCGGCTTGAAAGGTCCAGTTGGCATCTTTTAAACTTTTCAGGTCATCCTTTGAGATAAACGAGGCTACCGGCCCGGCCACACCATAGATATGTGCCACTTTTAAATCCACCAATTTAAGGTTGGCCAACAGCGGTACATCCCACGATTTAATGTCGCTGGTGGTAACAGTAGTTGTTCCGTTATCGGTAAATGAATATTGAGTTTGTTTTTTTGCATAATACAACTCCGGCTGAAAGGACAATCCACCAATTAATTTCAACTTACCATAAGCGCCAAAAAGAAAGCCGCCCTTCGCTTCGTTTTTAATTGTTTCACCCGAAGGAATATCCGATAAATTTATTTTTGTACTATTGAAACCGGCTTTTAAACCGATGGCTATTCTATCTTGTGCCTGCGATGCACTTACCAATCCTACAAAAAGGAATACGAAAAGAATCTTCTTCATAATAACAGGTTTTTTAATGTTACGTTAATAATAGGTGTGTTTGTTAGATGTGACAATCGTATTTAAAAAAACACTTATGATTTATTTTGAGCATAGTTGCGCAAACTGGTCAGAGATGCAACTAATGTGCCATTTCAAATACAGGCTTACTTCCGGCTATCCCCTTTGGCTACGGTTCTTCGTGCCGGTTGCCTTCGTTTGTTGTTTTTTGCAGATGGTTTTTTATTCCGCACAAAGGGCTTTTTAGTGGGTTTTAGGTCTTCTTCGGTAGGTTCACCGGGTTCAAACCCATCCAATATTTCTAATGGGATACTGTGCTTCAGCAGTTTCTCTATGTCTTTTAGGTAGGCCATCTCGGCATGACCCACCAGCGAAACGGCCACCCCATTGGCTCCGGCCCTGCCGGTACGGCCTATGCGGTGTACATAATCCTCAGGCACGTTGGGGAGCTCAAAATTAACAACGTAAGGCAAGAGGGGTATGTCCAAACCACGAGCTGCTACGTCAGTGGCTACAAGTGCTTTAACGGCTCCCTTTTTAAAGTTGTCCAACGCTTTTACCCTTGCGTTTTGGCTTTTATCGCCATGTATCTCTGCGGATAAAATACCTCGTTTGTTTAGTTTTTTCCCCAATCTGTTGGCACCACTCTTGGTGCGGGTAAAAATGAGTATCTGCTTCCAGTCACCTTCTTTAATTAACTTTACCAGCAAGTCGGTTTTGCTTGTTTTGGCCACGTGGTAGGCCTTCTGTACAATCTTTTCGACGGTGGTATTTTCAGGTGTGGCCTCAACGGTTACCGGATGTTGTAAAAAGCGGCCGGCCAGATTTTTTATTTCTTTCGAAAATGTAGCCGAAAAAAGCAGGTTCTGTCTTTGGGCGGGTAATAGTTGAAGAATTTTATTCACATCGCGGGCAAAGCCCATGTCCAACATACGGTCGGCTTCGTCCAGTACAAAAAACTCTACTTTGGCAAGGGAAAAAATACGTTGCGAATGCAGGTCGAGCAACCTTCCGGGCGTGGCCACCAAAATATCCACACCTCGTTGCATGGTGGCTATCTGTGGCTTGGCGTTTACCCCACCAAAAATAACGGCAGAGCGCATATTTAAGAACTCGCTATAGGTTTTTATGCTTTCATACACTTGGGCTGCCAGTTCACGCGTGGGTGTTAGAACCAAAGCCCGCACGGGACGGCGTCTGATAGCTTCACTTTGTGCTAATATTTGTAAAAGGGGTAAGGTAAATCCGGCGGTTTTTCCGGTTCCGGTCTGTGCCGAAGCCAATATGTCTCGCCCTTCTAAAATAGGAGGGATAGCTTTTTCCTGTATGGTGGTGGGCTCGGTATAATTTTGTTTTTCAACTGCTTTTAGTAAAGGAGCAATTAATCCTAATGTTTTGAATGTCATATATTTTGTTTAGAATAAACACTCTCTGAATTAACAAGAAGCTTATTTGGAAAGTGGCTGCAAATGTACGTTAACATTTTTATAATTTGTTATAATGAACAGAAAATTCCTTAAACATTAAGCACCCGCACCCCCATCCTTATCTCGTTTTTGTCCAGCACCGTGTCCGAGGGGAACTGCTTGTAGTTTCCTACGGCTATTTGTAGGGCATTAAGTGCCAGTATCATGCTGTCGAGGATATCGTCGTCGGCCAGGTCTTTTTTCAGGTGAAGCTTTCTGAATTTCAAGAAGGTGTCGTATACACAGGGAAAATGGGGCTTAAGTAAGCTCATCCTTTCATCTTTGCCCTCACAGGTCTTTTTTTTGTGGGAGAGGGGTTGACCGTTTAAGTATTTAAAGCAGAGCTCGGGATGGCTTTCGTGCATTGTTTTTTTTAGGCTGGGATGATGGTTCAGCAACTGATCCAGCTCTCTTATTTTGGGCACGATATTCCACGATTGTACGGACAGCCCTTTTTGGCATAGCTCTTTGTTCACATGCTTGGCTTTTGTATAATCGGCGGCATATACAGCTTGCCTGCACGGCGTGTTAAAAACCGATGCGCTAAAAGGATGTCCTAATTCTTTCCTGATAAGCGTATCGCATGTTCTTTCCTCGTCGGGATGGGATACCAGTCCCATGGGCATGTCCACGGCAATGGCAGTTGCATCCGATAGGTGTACTATGCCATCCTTTAAAAAGGGGTATAAATAAAGTTGACAATCCCCCTCTGCCTTCCATACTGTAAAAAGCCAGCCGCCACGGCATCCATCAATACCGATGCACTGCATCTACTTACGGGCCTCCTGTTCCTGCGGCAAAAGAGTATAATAAATGAAATGGTTAACGGGCACTTCGATGTTGTGTCGGCGGGCCAATTTTACCACACTGCCGTTTTGGTATTCCAGTTCGGATGGGCGGCCGGCCCATATGTCGCGCGCCATAGAGGAGTTAGCCGAGGGGGCGAAGCGCATGGTTTTGTCCAGTATTTTTGCTTTTATCGATTCCGGTAGCTCAATGCCTTCGGCCCGGGCTACGGCATACATCTCGTTCAGCATTTGGCGCATCATTTCTGTTAGTTCGGGCGATTGGCACAAAATACCGTAGTTGGCACGGGTAAGGGCACCGAGGCCCCCAAGACATATCAGCATAAACTTCTTCCAAATATCACCCTGTATATAATCGCTTAGCTTATTTTCGATCCCCGCATGCTTAAAAACGTAATGTATCTTTTTCGCTCTTTCCGAAACGATATGGTCCGGTTCACCAAAGATGATGTGTGGTTCGGAGCTTAAATGCTCAATAACGCCGGGTTCTTTTATTTTGCTAAAAATATTACATAGTCCACCCAAAACGTTTTGTTGCGGAAGCACCTCCAACAATTCGCTTACAGCCATCACACCGTTTTGAAGGGGCATTACCATTGTATTTTCAGAAATAACCGTCTTTAATTGAGTGGCCACTTCGCTTACCTGCCAGGCTTTTACTCCTAATAAAACCAATTCAATGTCTTTAAGTTGTGCAACCGAACTAACTACGTTTGGATCTTTCAGCGAATAATTGCCCTTGGGGCTAAGTAGTTGCAAGCCATTTTCACTGATTGCCCTTCCGTGCTCTCCACGAGCTACAAAGCTTACCTTGTTTCCGGCCTGGGCCAATCGGGCACCAAAATAACCCCCAACACCCCCTGTTCCTATGATAGCTACGTTCATTTTAAAATGATTTGTTAATTAAAAATTTAGAAAGGAAAAAAAGTTTGTTTTCTGTAAAGCATATTCATTAATACGCTGCCTGTGTGCTTCTTCTGCTTTCACCCAACCAGTAGTATTCCTATTGCCTCTTTGCTTACTGTCTAAAGGCTTGCCGGGTCAACAGCTTTGCCTGGATAATGTTTTGTGGGAGGTATGTCGCTTTATTGGCTCGTACCGGACAAATATCTATACCGCCCCGTCGGGTATATAGGCAAGCCACCATCAAAGCTTCCGGTTCAAACCTATCCAACAGGCGTTTGTAGAGCATTTCGCATATCTCTTCATGAAAATGGTTTTCGTCGCGAATGGAAACCAGGTATTTTAACAAGGCCATTCTATTTATTTTATGCTGTGATTTTATGTGGATAAAAGCACTTCCCCAATCGGGTTGGTGGGTTATTTTGCAATTGCTGCGTAATAGGTTGGTAGCTACCTTTAACTCATTTGTTTCGCTGGCTTTATGGGATATCAGCAATTTTTCGTTTTCTTTAAAAGTATCAAAAATGATTTGATCAGCTTCCGGTTCATCTTCGAGCAGGACATAATCGTTAAAGTCGTACGTATGCCGCGCATATTCAGTATGGAAAGATAGTTCTATCTCCGTTTGCATTAGCTGGGATAAATCTGATTTAATGGTTTGTAGCACCTGTGTAATACCTTCCTTTTTATTGTCTCCATACCTGCCCATGTTAAATGAATTCAGGTAAAGTTTAAGTGACTTGCTTTCCACCAAAAATTGGCTGTTGCAAACATATACAATTTTAAGTATGCCGGTAACCGGTAAACCTTTTTTTGTCAGGAAACCCAGCTCATAAGCGTGCCAGGCATCAACACCAACAAAAGGTATAGCCTGTTCGCTAATATGATATTGCTGCCGGTTTAATTTACGCGGTACAGCTACCAGTATTTCGGGAGCATATGCTCTTGGATGGCTTATTTGCTTGCCAAGCACTTTTGATTCTATAGAATTCATTCGGAAAATATATAAGCGTGGAGTTATTAATGCAAAATGCTTAATTCAAAGGTATAAAAATAGCCTGTATTATTCAATTAATAAAAATAGAACTCCTTCAATTGTCTATTTCTATTCGTTTTGAAAGAACGCCAGAATTAAATCCCTGTTGATTGAGGCCATGACCTCTTTGGCTACCCCTAACGGCGATGACACCGAGGACAAAACTATGGCCTCGACATAAGAGGTATTCATATGCATAGGTGCACCTGCAGAAGTTTCTGGTTTGAACCGTTTAACTATTAGCAGGGCAGCGTTATACACAAAAGTAAAAAGCATATTGGGCATAGGGGTAAGTTCCTATATTAACGACCAACGTTTAAATGCGGCTAAACGATTGCTTGAAACCACACAGCTACCGGTTGTGGAGGTGGACGAAAAGGTAGGCTTTGCAAATCAGAGTTATTTCAGTACCTTGTTTAAGCAGTATTTTGGTTCTACACCATCAAAATACCGTGCTATGCAAGCTTAATATAACTATTAAAATTTAACAGATGGCAAGGGGAACAGGAAGAGTAACAAATAGAGCGACATACTTTATTGAAGGTTATATCAATAAATTGGGTGACTTGCTGAGTTACATTTTTGAAGTTCCGGGATGTGCAGTCTTTGATATGTTCAGTTGGATAGGTGCTAAGGTTGGTGTTAGTTTTCCGTTTTTATGGTTGGGTAGTGTAGCAAAAAGTTTGTTATGTTTTTTTGCGATAGTGGTTAAAATACCGTTTGGTATTGCCGGTGGTATTGTGTCGGGTGTAATAAAAATTGTGCTTGGCCTGTTTTCGTTTGCATGGACAATGGTGTTAGAAGGAATTCAAGATGTGCTCTCCCCGGTGGTGGGTGCTTTTATATTGTTGGTGGCTAAGTTGATAGCTTTGGTGCAGACGATCTTTTATCTGCAAGATTTTGAACGTCGAATTACAATTAATGAAGAAATGAAGCTCAATAAAGTATTTGCCCATTCCATGAGCTTATATAATGTTAGGATTATCGAGGGTCGTGCAGGTTTGTATGGGTTAAACAGCAGAGCCTTTACCCTGGGCAATACCATTTATTTAAAAACAAAATCTTTTTCTATTGACTTGTTGATACACGAAACGGTACACGCATGGCAATATCAAAAATCCGGCTGCAGATATGCCAGTGATGCTATCATAGCACAATGGTTTGTGGAGGGTGCCTACGATTGGGAAATGGGGATAAAGGTACGAGGCAAACAGGCGTGGATTTACCTGAATGAAGAAGCGCAGGCTGAGTTTATGCAGGATCTATGGAAAAGAGGCAAACTTTGTGATAAGGATAACAGGATACTAAAGGTAGGCGACGGTTGTTATTTTGACGCCGATGAAAAAAAAACCTTTGGAAAATTTAGTATATGGTTTAATGATTATAGCCGCTTTGCTGCTTCTGCTGTTAATCAATTGCAAAAAAGATGGCCGTAAAGTTTAAAGCTATTTACAATATAAGCCAAGTGCTTTTGATGCTTACTATTATTGTAAAAGTAGGGTATCCTTTGCTACCGCCAAACCGGCAACTACGCCAACGCCGTTGTTGATATTGCTGTATTGGTTTACCGGATCAAAAACGGGATAGTCCTTAATTGCCGATTCTTCGATAGAGGAACGTAAAAAACTGTAATACTCAGGTGTTAAGGTGTATAGGTGAACAATTAATTTTGTTGCCAGCGTATCTGAGCTGTTGTTTAAGTATTTTTCCGGGATGAGTAGCTTTATTTTGTAATTTTTTCCATTAAACAAATAATCAGTAAAAGTGCCCTGCAAATCAACATCCGCCAGCAGTACCGAGGAATCGTCCTTGCGCACTAAAAAAACCTTATCCTCCTTGATATATGTAACGGTTGCTATGTTAGGTGCAAGTTGGCCTGACAAATCATACTCAATGTAATCAACCCGTATTTGATAATAGTTTTCTGCCTCCTCCGGATCGTTGATTTCAACAGAACATCTCAACATTTTCTCTATGCTGCCGTCTGTATTGGTATAAGTGGTGGTGATTGTATCCAGATTTAAAATAGATATGGGATGGGGTACTGTGGTGCTTCCCCATGTTTTATTACCGTTTGGCAGTTGAAACTCCAAACGATAGTTGTTGCCGCTCTTTCCTTCAAGCTCCGCTGTGTAATGCCAGATTTCGCCTGTGGGGTAAGTTCCTGTATGTTTTTCTTCTTCGTTAACCGAAATGCTATATTCAAGTCCTTCGATACCTTTAAAATCGATGGTTGAAAGAATATCCGTACTGTAACTGCCGTGTATTTTTAAGGTGCTATCCGGCATAGGAAAGGCATACATCACCACTTGGGGTTTTTGATTGATAAGCTGGTATTCTAATTTTTTTTCGCAACTCACCAAAGTGATACTTAACAGTAAAATAGTCAGGTGTATGTATTTTGTTTTTTTCATTTATTTTAAATTAGATAAGCGGCCAGACAGTAAACTATGATTGGTACTTGTTATGCCCAAGCGTAAAATACATAGCAATTCATGTTTTTAAAATCATCCTCCTTTGTGTGTAATACCTAAAAATCCTTTACAATCTGTTTAAAATCGTAAGGTATATCTAATATACGGCAACGGTACAGGAAAAATACTCAATTGCTTTAATTTCCGGCTTACCTGACCTGTGTTTTCATCTACATCGCTTGAGAAATATACCGAGAAGGCATTTTGGTTACCATAGGCATTATACAATCCTACGCTCCATGTACGTTCGCCTAGTTTATTTTCCTTTTTAAAATTAACTCCTACATCTAATCTGTGAAATTTGGGCATTCGGTAATTGTTTATCTCACCAACATATTCTGCATAATTGTTGTTTATTGTTGTGCCTTGTGTGGGTAAGTCGGGGATAAAGAATTTTTGCGACGGAAGTGTTACCGTGCTGCCTGTACCAAACGACCAGGTAAGCCCCAAGTCAACTCGTTTGTTAAATCTATAATTACTAAAAACACCTATGCTGTGTGCCCTGTCGTTTGAGGAAGGAAATTCCCTCCCTTGATTCAGCGCACTAAATTTCTGTCGCGATTTGGATAAAGAATAGCCAAGCCAACCGGTCAGGTCGCCGGTTTTTTTATGAATCAAAAACTCTAGTCCTTTGGAGTAGCCCGCTCCATAGGTCATCTCCTCTATTCCGTACGGTTTACTGCTGATATTTGAGCGGTTGTTTACCGATGCCAAAAGATTGTAATAGTGCTTATAATATCCCTCTACGGAAAAGTCGAAACCCGGCCTGAACTGCCACTTAAGCCCCAGTGCGTATTGATCGGTATGTTGCGGTTTTATTTGGTCGGTTACCGGTACCCAAAGGTCGGTTGGCAACGAAACCGAAGACGAACCCAATAAGTGCATGTATTGGGTCATTTTGGAGTAGGCGGCTTTTAGTGCAATAGTGGGAGCCAAGAGCAAACGTGCGGACAGACGCGGCTGAAATGAGTTGTAAGTTTTATTTTTTGTATGGTACAGCGAAAGGTGCACTCCAAGATTCATTTTTAAACGTTCACTTAGCTTAAAATCATCTTCCAGATATAAAAACATCTCGTGTCCATACACGTTTTTATCTCCAAAGGTAGAGTCTAATACGGTGGTGGTGTTTTGTGTTCTGCGGAGGAGGTCCACACCGGGATTAAACATGTGCTGGGTGTAGGAGGCTCCAAAACGCACATGATGATTTGGGTTCATAAAATAATCAAAGTTAGCTTTACTCATAGCATCCGAAATACCCGTACGGTACTTTTGTTCAAAATAACTCCACTGTTCGGGAAGGATAACGTGCTCCTCGTATCCCACAAAATATTTATAGTTGCTAAACGATAAAGAAATATTTGAGAACAGTTTCTCGCTGTAGATACGGTTCCAACGAAGCGACCCTACTACATTACCCCATCCTGAATAGCTTTGGTCGTTTACCTTAAGCATCTCTTTACCATCGCTGGGCTGTTTGGGGTTGCGAACTTGCGCGTAGTTGTATTTAGAGTAAAATTTATCGCGACCACCATAAAAACTCAAATATAGTTTGCTTTTATCCGATAGCCTGTGCGATATTTTTGCATTGGTATCATAAAAGTAAAAAGCCGTACGCGTATTGCTCTGCGATTGTATGGGCATGGCAAACACATCGAAGTAGGAACGGCGTAACGATAAACTAAAAGTTGTTTTATCCTTGTACAAAGGCCCGTCAAGGGCAAGCTTCGACGACATCATGCCTATACTTACCGTGCCTTTTAACTTGCTGTTGTTGCCATCTTTCATCCGAATATCTATTACCGAACTCAAACGGCCACCATAACGGGCCGGAAATCCGCCTTTGGTAACGGTGATATTGTTGAGTGCATCGGCATTAAACACCGAAAAGAAGCCAAATAAATGGGATATATTGTAAACGGGCACATCATCCAGTAAATATAAATTTTGATCTACGCTACCCCCACGCACAAATAAACCACCCACGCCTTCGTTGCCGCTGTTTATACCGGGTAAAAGCTGAAGTGTTTTTATCACATCCACCTCGCCCAAAAAAGAAGGGAATTTTTGTATTTGCTCAATGGGAACGTTTATCGTACTCGTACGGGTTGTGTTTATACTCTCCTGCGACATGCGGCCAATAACCGGTACCTCCTTTAAGTGGGTGTTATATAAAAGGTTAAAGTTGATGGTGGTGTCGCTTTTTAGGTCAATTAACTTTTGTACAGGATGATAACCTACAAAGGAGCAGTTGAGCACTACTTCGCCGGCAGCAAGCGACAGACTATAAAAACCAAAATTATTGGTGGTCGTACCTTTCCATAGCAGCGCATCGTAAACGGCCGAGCCGATAAGTACCTCGCCATTGGAAATATTTTTTACAAAGCCACTGATTACATGTATTTTTGGCGATTCCACCTCCCCAGGTAGGATGATTATTTTATTTTTCTTTTCGATGAGTTGGATAGCACAATCGGCAAAAATATCGTGTAGAAAACCCTGAATTGTATTATGCGAGGCAGATAGTTGAAGGGAATCGGAGATGCATACTTTATTACTGTAACTGAAGGCAATATGAGTGTGTGTTTCAATTTCCTTTAATAAATCGGATGTGGAACCTGTTTTTTTATCCAGGGTAATATATCTGTTCAGTATGGATTGGGAATAAGCCATATCCGGTACCCCGGTAAAAACCAGGATCGTAACTATAAATACCTTTATTATTCGGGATGTAGCCATTCACTTAATAAACCAATTAACCAAATCCCGTAAAAGTATAGATTTTTACTCAGAGACGGTTAAGGTTATACCGTCAAATACTATTTTTTTATCAAAATGAATTTCCAGTTCTTCTAATATTTCTTCAAGTGATTGATTTTTGAAGGTAGTGGAAAGTTTGGTGTTTAAATCCATGGCCTTGAATTGAACGCTTTTTATCTGAGGGAAGTTTTGTTGCAGCTGTTTGCAAATATGGCTAAGGGTGGCTCCATTAAATATTAATGTTTTGGAGAACCAATAAATATCATTTTCAGCTATCGCACTTTCCTGAATCATTTTCCCCTTTTTAATCTGTGCCCTTTCTCCTTTTTCAAGCTGCACCTGCACCTTGTTGGTACTTACCTTTACTTTTCCGGATATTACCGATACAGATACATCCTGCATATGTTGCTGCACATTAAATTCTGTACCCATAACTTGCACCAAGGCTTCTCCGGCATTAACTACAAAGGGGGTGTTGTTGTGGTTTACCTTAAAAAATGCTTCACCGCTTAAGGCAATACGACGATTTTTGGCTGTGGCAATGTTAGATGGGTATATAATTTTGCTGTGCCGGTTCAGGGTTACCATTGAGCCGTCAGGTAACGAGAGTGTTTCGATTAAATTCTGGGTGCTGTGCGCACTAAGCCTTCCAAAGCCCGGAACATTCCAATACGCGAACCCCAGGGCAGCCATCATAATAAGAGGGATTGTGATGGCTGCTATTTTGCGAGCTGTAAACGATAGGCGTTTAACGGGTTGGGTTTTTTGATTGACGGGTTTCAGTTTTCCGCGGATGCAGTGCCAATCCTTGCTACTGTCAATCTGTTTAAAAGTTTTTAGACACTCACTTTTAATCCACGCTTGCTCCAGCTGCTCAAACTCCATCTTATTTTCAGGGTGCATGGCTTTCCACGCATCAAGGGTTTTGCGTTCCTCGGTGCTAATGTTGTTAGTTAAGTATCGTATAATCAGTTGGTTCATATGATAGTTAATGTCATTCACGGTGGCTGCAGTTTGGGTTTAATGAAAATGCATCATGGTAAAAATGTTTTCTACACTTTGGTTTTCCTCCAATTCAGCTAATTCCAATTCATCCTTTGTTTCATATATATTTTCGTTTCCTTTAACGAGCTCGGCAAAAAGTTGTAATAGAAATTCCATAATACTATTTTTTGTATTGATTGTTTTAATGTGACAATTAAAAGACCGAATGCACGTAGCAATAAAAAAAGAAAAAGCACTAATCCTCACATGAATTGATTGCTTACACTTTACAATCTGCTTTATTGGATGAGGTTAGTACGGAATTTCTTTAATCATCACAATCATATTTTAAGCCGTAAGGCGATGCATTAGTGCCTGTGTAGGGTAGGAGCAGGACGAAAACTTAGCGGTGTGCGTACGTTGATGGCCGGTTGGCAAGTAATCATCTATTTACCCAACCATTGCTTAAAGCGTGGCGTTTTTTCGGTGGATACGATTACCTCGAAGGAAAGTTTTGGCTCAAGGTTAAGTTTAAGCTTGCTTTTAGAGTATACAACTGCGCTTTTTACGGCCTTTATTTGAACGATACATTTTCGGTTGGCTCTGAAAAAACATTTGGGATCGAGTTTTTCCTCCAGTTGCTCCAGGGTGTTGGGTATGTCGTAGCTATATCCATCCAGTGTTGTCATAAATATGGCTTTGTTTTCGGCATGAAAAAAAGCGATATCTGCCACGTTGATGGTTTTTATCTGATCCCTGTAATAAACCATAAAACGCTCCTGATAATTCTTTTTATTTAACGATTCAACAACAATACGGTTTATCTCTTGGTAATCTACAGCAGGTGGTGCTTGTTCGCACAAATAAACTTTCCGGAATTTAGCAATAGCCTGCGCCAATCTTTCCTTCTCAAAAGGTTTGAGCAGGTAATCTACACTGACTTGTTGAAATGCATCGATGGCATACTGGTTATAGGCGGTGGTAAAAATGATGGGCGTTTCTACCTTTACCTGCTCAAAAATGGAGAAACTGTTTCCGTCGGCCAGGTGAATATCTAAAAAGATGAGGTCGACCGTATTATTACTTAAAAAATCTACGGTCTGCTTTACCGATTCCAGAATACCTATAACTTCAAAGTCGGATGCAATGCTAGTAATAAGCGCATTTAACTTGCGTGCCGAGGGCATTTCATCTTCTACAATAATTACTTTAACCATTATTTTGGGGTATTAAATTGATGTGTACTGCGTAAAACTCACCATCATCATGTATATTAGGGCGGGGATAATTGAGCAATTCATATTTTTGGTTGATATTGTTTTGTCCGGTGAGCATAGAATCGATATCGGAGCCATCTCTTTTTTGAAGGTTGTTTTTTACAACAAGCGTATTCTCACAGTTAAATATGTTGATGCAAAGGGGTCTGCAGCGCGAAACCACGTTGTGTTTAATGGCGTTTTCTACCAATACCTGAAGGGTTAGCGGAGCAATGAGCATACTAAGCTTATCTGCATCAACTTTCATTTGGTAATCAAAGCCCTCCTCAAACCTACATTTGTACAACTCCAGATAGCTGTTGATAAAATTGATTTCGTCACTCAGTAAAACCAAATCCTTCTTGTTCATCGTTAGTACATAGCGATATATCTGCGAAAACCGTTGGATAAATTTGTCCGCTTTCTCCACATCCTCATAAATAATTGAAGACAACACGCTTAGGTTGTTAAATAAAAAGTGATGGTCGAGCTGTGCCTTTAGAGCACCATACTTTGTTTTTAGGTGCAGTTGTTCCATTTTGTTGAGCTTATCTACCAGCTTGTTCCGCTCATCAATGGCCAGCATCGTCTCAATAATCACAAGGTATAAGGCATTCATCAGAATCGGAATAAAGTAAATAAATTCCTTCTCCGCCTGTCCCATTCCCATTGGGAATATCTGATTGCTTTCGATGTACAACAAAAGGGATATTCCCGCAAAGGCCATTGCTAATACCAAAGCTATATCGAGCAAAAGCCGGAGCAACCATCTTTTGTTCCACGGTAGTTTTTTGTTTAAAAACCTAACGACAAAGTAAAATACCGCCACAATGATGCATGCCTGAATAATGATGGAAGTAACTTTACCCAATGGCATATACGGGGTGAGGTCGTCCAGATTTTTATGGCCAAAAAACAGCATAAACAACATGGATGAGGTGATGATTAAAATGACCACCAGCGGAACCAGAAATATTTTAAAACGACTGTTTTGCATAGCTTGAAAATGGACTGTTAGTATAAGAGACTAATAAATTATATCCGCCTAACTTCGCGTTAAAGCGAGCATCGTTATAGTTATTGGCCCCGTTAAGCATGTTTTGCTGAGCCATGCGAAACTCGATGCATGTTAACCTGCCAAGTTTAAACATTTCTTTGGTTTGCTCAAAATAAAGTTCAGCTTGCCATGGCTCTGCCTCTGTTGTTCCACAATCTTTTTTTTATAATCGCTATGGGCATTGGACGTATCGCGCTCTTACAGCGATTTTATTTGGCGTATACACTCCTGTTCGTTTAAAGTAGTTATATATGCTTTTTTTAGCGTGCGTGTTGCAAATATTGGGCTTCGCTGCTAAAGTACGTATAGTACACCTGCAAAATCACTTTGTGGTAGGTAACACTGAGCCGCAACGCTTTTTCCTTCAGTTCAATTTCAATCTCACGGTTTCCCACGGGCGCATTGTCCGATACATAGCTTAATTTTGTCCGGTTTTTAAGTGCTGCCTTAAGCTCTTCTGTAGTAGTCTTCAATTTCTTGTTGTCGTAGCTCACTCAGCTCAGTATAAAGGCTTTACCAAAGGGTTAAAACTGTGGAAGAGCAATGAGCGACAAGCCTGTGTGAGAGGCTACGCCTCCCCCTCCATAGTCCATACCGACTCTACAGAGTTTTGTTTCCTATTCCAAAAATAAGTCGAATTTTTATTTTTAACGCAACCATTTGGTATTTATTCAGTCATACCGCAGTAAATAGAATTTTTTAAAGTATAACAGATAAAAAAAAACAAGAATGAAGTATTTTAAACTAAAACAGATTGCATTGGCATTGCTTATGGTGGTATTGGGGGTAGGCTGTATCGAAGATAGTGAACCTACTCCAATGCGTTACACGGCATATGGTTTTTTAAACAAAACGGGAGAGAAGTATTATGTTGATTTAGACGGAGGGATGAAAGTGGAATTGGCGCCTTTTGACGATTCGGAACTTGAATTTGAAGGTGACGACAGAGTCTTGTTTATGTTTACTGTTGAAAAAGATTATGGTACAGAGGCTCCAGTTAGATACCTGGTGAATGTGTTAGGTAAAATATGGTTTATTGATTATTCGGATATTGTAGAATTAAACGCCGTAAGCAGAGATACCATTGGCGATGGCTACGTAGAGCTTGAGTATACTCCCGTACCGGTGGGTGATTACCTTAACCTGAATGTATTCTATAAAAAGCAGGAAGGCGATCATGTATTCTCGCTTTGTTACGATCCCGAAAGTCAGGTAGATGATGAGCCTGTAGTTTTAGAGCTCAAACACAAAAAACCGGAAGAGGGAAATAGTGGTCAGATGGTTAGGACGTATCAGTCGTATAACCTTTCCGGTTTAATGCAATGGGGGGAATTGGATAGCGAGAATAAAATGAAATTTACACTGCGCATTAATAGTGGCGATTCGCAGCAAAGGGATTTTAATTTAATTTATGCCCCTATTCAAGAGTAGTTTTGGCTTGAAAAGTGTGTCGGCATCAGTTTACGTTCAAAAAATGAGCTTCTTGCACTAATGCAAATTAAATAAGTATAATCCAATTTATTAAAAGGGGTGTTCCAAAATGGGGCAGCCCTTTTTTTTGCGCAAATGTTAAGCCATCGTACGTATGTTTTTGTAGCTTTGTAAAGTTAAGACCGTCAAATAAGTCTCTTAGCTGGTCATCTCTCTGTCTGCCGCAGGCAGGTTGTCTAATAATCTAACTGTCTCTTTTATCTATGTCGGGTATTATTGATTCCTATAAAACGATTGAAAAACCCTCGCAAGGAGTGTATAAAGAAAAGGGTAGTAAGTTCCTGTCGTATGCATATCCGGTTTTTTCAGAAGAAGAAATTAAAAAACATATCCACCACTTGCGCGAGGAATATTACAATGCCCGTCATCATTGTTTTGCCTGGCAGCTTGGAGCGGATGGAGCCCGGTATAGAGCCAACGACGATGGTGAGCCTTCGGGCACCGCAGGTAAGCCCATTCTGGGTCAGCTTAGATCGAACGAGCTAAGCAACATATTGGTTGTTGTGGTACGCTATTTTGGTGGTACAAAATTAGGAGTACCCGGTCTTATCCGTGCCTATAAAGAAGCCACTGCCGATGCCATAAACAACGCGATAGTAATCGAACGTACAGTAAACGATAATTATAAGGTGTACTTTGCCTATGCGGCCATGAACGATATTATGAAAATTGTAAAAGAAGAGAATCTGGTTATTACCGATCAGCAATTTGGTTTAGCATGTTCTGTTGCCATTAGTTTGCGGCAATCAGAAACGGAAAAAGTGATTGCACGCTTGCAGCATGTAGAAACGGTTAGATGCGAATACCTTGGCAGCCTGTAAATTGTTTATAACTTTTTGCAGGGCAGCGAAAAGCAGAACTTAGATCCTTTATTTAATTCCGATTCTAACCAAATTTCACCTCCCAATAGCTCAACCAAACTTTTGGAGATGGGTAAACCCAAACCTGTTCCGCCGTGTTGGTTCATTATTTCTGCATTGGCCTGCGTAAAACGATCAAAAATTTTAATTTGTTCACCCTTAGCAATGCCTATTCCTTCGTCTTCAACGTAAAACACAATGCAATTATCATCTGCAAAGTAATAGCCAAAGGATACCATTCCGGCTTTCGTAAATTTAATGGCATTACTTAGCAGGTTATTTAAAATCTGCCTTAGTTTACCCTCATCAGTTGTTATATAAAACGCACTTTGTTCAGATGCTTTAAAAGTGTTCAATTGCAAGTTTTTGTCCTCCGCCTTTCTTCTGAAAAAGGAGTACAGCACGTCGATCAGATAATTGATGTTTACATCTGTGTTGTTAATATTGATCTGTCCTGTTTCTATTTTGGATATTTCCAGAACGTCGTTAATGATATCCAGTAACTGATGTCCGCTCTTTACAATAATTGAGGTGTAGTATTCGCGTTCTGCTGGATTAATGGTTTTTGAGGATAGTAGCTCCGAAAAACCGATGATACCATTCATAGGCGTCCTTATTTCGTGCGACATGTTGGCCAAAAACGATGACTTAAGGCGGTCACTTTCTTCTGCTTTTTCCTTTGCAGCAATCAGATCTCTTTCGGCAAGCTTTGTTTGTTCAATATCCTGAGCTATGCCGTGTATACCCGCAAAAGCACCGTTTTCGTTATAGATGGGACGCATCGAATTTCGTATCCAGGTATAAGATCCGCTTTTTCCTTTAATTCTTATTTCCGACTGAATCGTTGAACCCAGTTTTACTTCTTTAATGGCATTGTTATATATAAGGTTGTCATCCTTGTGTATAAATTCAGCAAGATCATGACCGCTTAGTTCTTCGGGCGTATAACCTGTTAAAAGCTTAGCAACGGGGCTTACGTAGGTGAAAATGCCATTGGTGTCGATGGAATAAATAACATCGTTTATTTTTTCAACCAGTTCTCTATATTTGTTTTCACTTTTTGCCAAGGCTTTAGCTATGTTGGTCTTTACGGATATATCTTGCAGCACGCCTATGCCACCAACTATCTTTTCTCCTGCATACACCGGAGCCGTTTTCAATAAAATAGTGATACTGGTATTACTGGATGTAGTATGGTATTCGCCTTCATATTCGCTTTCAATGCCCAATAAGGCATTGAGTATGGCGGGAAGCACCCTTTTATCGTAAATGTCGTGCATGTCCATTCCCACTATGGTGGCTGCATTTACTTTAAGCATTTCGGCAAATCTATCGTTTAGGCCACTAATAATAAGTTGCTTGTTGTAATAAAAGATGCCTACTGGCGAAAAGCGCAAGAAGTGTTGCAATTTCTGGTCATTACTTGGCAGGTCGGCCGGGTGATTGATGGTTGGAGATAATTCCTTGTGTGAATAAAATATGTCTTCTTCAATGAGTGATTTTATGGTATTGATATGGATTAGTTTTTCTTCCTCCATATAGCTTAACTCTTTAGAGTAGGTGCAGAGTGTGGCAAACACCTTACCTTTTTCGTTGAGTACAGGTACGCCATAAAAGAATTTTATTCCGGCTCGGGCTTCCAGTGTGCCTGCAGTTGCGGATAGTTGCAAGTTGCTATGCT
Organism: Saccharicrinis carchari; assembly: GCF_900182605.1. Lineage (NCBI taxonomy): Bacteria > Pseudomonadati > Bacteroidota > Bacteroidia > Marinilabiliales > Marinilabiliaceae > Saccharicrinis > Saccharicrinis carchari. The sequence goes on along the minus strand of NZ_FXTB01000001.1, from coordinate 1,033,239 downwards.
GCTGTGGCTCGCATCGGTCTATAATTGTTTTGCAAATACTATGGCTAATGTCTTTATTAAAAAAGATGGTGTTGTCTGCTAATGAGGTGTATGCCAGGGTAATTAGTTCGCCTGGCTTAATTTCTGCAACTAATGCCAGGCTTACCTTCATCAAATCGGCATAAATGGTAAATTGACTTTTCCACCGTTTGAGATAGCGATTATAATTGTGGTCTGATAAATTCAAGGTGTATATTTAATTTGCGAAATTAATGAATGTACATGATTACATTTTTTACAAATTACAATTATTTGTTTTTGTACAAATCATTAATATTATATACCTCTTATTTTATTTGAGTAAATGAAGATAATTGTAGTTTAATATTAACTATTCATATATTGATTCTATTTTGAATAGAGTTCGGCTTAACTCCTGACCTACCGACAAGCGACTTAATAGAACTTTAATTTTTTAAAAAAAGAACCGCATTATGAGATAGAAGTAAATGATGAAACAACGAGGGGCAAAGTCAGTTGTTTGGGACAATTTGTGTTGATAATACCTTGCTTTGCATGTTTCTTCCCACTAATCTTGCCAGCTTATGTTTAGCAGACGGGAGGGAGGCATTTTTCGCGGCTCGGTGAACTGCATCGTATGTTTTGTCCTCTAAAATTATTAAATTATTATTGTGGCAGTTTTTTATTTAAGCAAATATAGCAAATAGCAGTAAAGCGTACTATGAAAAAAATTGATAAATCCCTAATGGCGAATTCGGTAATGCCCGATGAGAATGGTTTTTTTGGTGAATTTGGTGGCCGTTTTGTGCCCCCAATGTTGGAACCCCTGATGCAGGAAATTACCGATGCCTATATTAAAATTAAAGATGAGCCATCGTTTATTCAGGAGTTGACCGATTTACAAAAGCATTATACAGGCAGGCCGTCGCCTATTTTTTATGCCGAGCGTTTATCCAATGAGTTGGGCGGAGCGCAGATCTATTTGAAACGCGAAGACCTGAACCATACCGGGGCACACAAGATTAACCATTGCCTGGGCGAAGCGCTTTTGGCCAAAAAAATGGGTAAGAAAAAAATTATAGCCGAAACAGGAGCCGGGCAGCATGGTGTGGCCTTGGCTACCGCAGCTGCCTTGTTGGGCTTGGAGTGTGATATTTACATGGGAGAGGTAGATATAAAAAAAGAATACCTGAACGTGGTGCGCATGCGTATATTGGGAGCCAATGTGGTACCGGTAGCAAGTGGACTGAAGACCTTGAAAGAAGCAGTGGATGCCGCCTTTGAAGCATATTTGGAGGATCCCGTTACGCAACTGTATGCCATTGGATCGGTGGTAGGACCACACCCTTTTCCTATGATGGTGCGTGATTTTCAATCAGTTGTGGGTGTGGAGGCCCGGGAGCAGTTTATGGATATGACAGGTAAATTACCCGATAATCTGGTGGCCTGTGTAGGTGGTGGATCCAATGCAATTGGCTTGTTTACGGCATTTTTATATGATGAGGAGGTGAAAATGTACGGCATTGAACCTGCCGGAACCAGTTTTGAAACGGGCAATCATGCCGCAACCTTAACTTTGGGTAAGCCCGGTATGATACACGGTTTTAAATGTTATCTGTTGCAGGACGAGAATGGTGAGCCGGCAGCAGTAAACACGGTGGCCAGTGGGCTCGATTATCCCGGCGTTGGACCGCAGCACAGTTACCTGAAAGATATTGAGCGGGTAAAGTATGAAAGTATTAACGACAAGGAAACCATTGATGCGTTTTTTACCTTGTCGCGCACCGAGGGGATTATTCCGGCGCTGGAGAGTGCCCACGCAGTGGCGTATGCCATAAAAATAGCACCTCAATTAGGCAAGGATAAAACCATATTGATTAACCTGTCGGGTAGGGGCGATAAGGATATTGATTTTGTTGTGGAAAAATACGGAAAGGCGTATGGCTTGTAGGACAAAATATACCACCGTAGTTACGCCTAGTATCCCAGGGCCTGAGTCAGGCCCTTCAACATAGACGTTATCGGCTCTGTCAATAGATACCAACGTAATAACTATTTCGTGGAGGCATAAAAAAGGCGGGAATACTCCTGGTGCTGTGATTTATATTGCTGTATAGATTCGCATCAGGAAAATTTCCGCTTTTGCGTTAGGGATTGAAGTGGATAGCCCACAGCGAACTACGGTGATGCGATAACTGTAAATACAAAATAGGATGGAACTATCGGGTAGGCTATCGGCTTGGGCAGAAGCAAGCGAGGACTAGGAGCGAAAAGCCCGACCCGAGGACAGTAACAACAGGCAAAGAACAGTGTTAAATGGAGGGGAACGCCCTGAATAACGGATTGCTTAAAATAGAATTTTTAGCTGCATACGAGGGATACTTCTGATATGTAATGTTGTATTTTTTATTGTTTACGTTAAACAATTTTACTGTTTTTAGGTTTATTATTTGTATTAAAACAGAAAAAATGAAAACTATTAAATCAATATTTTTTGCTGCCACCTTGTTATTACTGATGGGTGGTTTAAATGCCCAAGAGTCTTTTTACGATTTTAAAGTTAAAACCCTGGAAGGAGCAGATTTTTCGTTGGCTGCATTAAAAGGGAAAAAAGTAATGGTGGTGAATACGGCATCAAAATGCGGGTTGACCGGGCAGTATGAACAGTTGGAAGCCATTTATAAAAAGTACGGGGGTAACAAGTTTGTAATAGTTGGGTTTCCGGCTAATAACTTTCTGAAACAGGAGCCGGGTACGGCAGAAGAGATAAGAGAATTTTGTACGCTAAATTACGGAGTCACCTTTCCCATGATGGCCAAGATATCGGTTAAAGGCGACGATATGGCACCGCTGTACCAATGGCTTACCCAAAAAGAAAAAAATGGGGTGAAAGACAGCAAGGTACAATGGAATTTTCAGAAGTACCTGATTGATGAGCAGGGTAATTTGGTTAAGGTGATATCGCCACGTACCAAACCCGACGACCAGGAAATATTGGATTGGATTGAAGGTAAGAGTTAGTCCTACCGGATAATGTAAAAATACGGCTATCCTCTTTTTGAACCCCTCATTCTATTGCTGATTTTTTAATTGAAAAATATTAATAAAATTATTCGAGACGTCTTTAATTCAAAAAATTGGTACATTGCTGAAGCATAAGGTAGCACATGGAGCAGAGGATTGCGTTACTACTTTACTTATTAAAGAAAAGCGAAATGGAGCTTTCCTATCCGGAAAGGCTATATTGTGTTTTGTTTTATTAACTGTGGAGGCCGGTACATAAATGTATCGGCTTTTTTTTAGGTTAAGGGGTATAAGTTTACAATAATTCTTTGCAAATTCGGACTTTAAAAAATCTGTATATGGGAAGAATAAGAGGTTTTGCCAGCGACAATAACTCCGGGGTTCACCCCAAAGTGCTCGAAGCATTGACCAATGCAAACAATGGCCATGCTGTGGGGTATGGCGGTGATGAACTAACGCACAGAACGATTCAGAAGTTCAGGGAATTATTTGGAATGGATACCGATGTGTTTTTTGTATATAACGGAACCGGTGCCAATGTAATTGCCATTCAGGCGTTGACCAGACCGTATCATTCGGTTATCTGCCCCGAAACGGCACATATAAACGTGGACGAGTGCGGTGCTCCCGAAAAGCATTCGGGGTGTAAATTGTTGCCTGTGCAAACGGATAATGGAAAACTCACGGTCGCAAACATTGCGGCGCAAATGCACGGCATAGGGTTTGAGCATCACTCGCAGCCGGGTATGGTGAGCATTACCCAGGCCACAGAGCTGGGTACTTTATACGCGATTGAAGAGATACGGGAAATTGCAGATTATGCGCATCAAAATAACATGTACCTGCACATGGACGGAGCCAGGATATCCAACGCGGCTGCGGCATTAAATTGTACTTTTAAGGAGATGACAATAGATGCCGGTGTGGACGTACTCTCTTTTGGAGGTACTAAAAATGGTTTAATGTTCGGCGAGGCTGTATTGTTCTTTAAGCAGCCTACCGGGGCGGTAAAATATATACGTAAGCAAACAGCCCAGCTCCACTCTAAAATGCGCTATACTGCTGCGCAGTTTGAGGCTTTGCTATCGGACAATTTATGGCGTACGAATGCCTTCCATGCCAATAAAATGGCCCAGAAACTGGCTGTAAAGCTTAAGGCCATCCCACAGATAAAAATCACCCAGGAGGTGCAGAGCAATGGGGTATTTGCCATTGTTCCGCCCCAAATTATTGCACCCTTGCAAAAAGAATTCTTTTTTTATGTGTGGGACGAACACAAATCGGAAGTGCGATGGATGTGCTCCTTTGATACCCGGGAGGAAGATATTGATGATTTGGTTGCACTGATAAAAAGGGAAGTAGCGGAGACCTGTCAGCACCCTTAAGCCGCGTGCATTGATACGGCACAGAGGGATGCGGAGAGGGATGAGTGTAAAAGGTATAACCTAATGTGGCCCAGATCTGTTAGTGTTAGCAGAAAGGCAGTGGGTTAGCATAGTAATATAAATTTGATATGAACAAAACTACATACGACTTTGAACTGGAATTTAAGGTAAGAGACTACGAGTGCGACCTGCAAGGGGTGGTGAACAATGCCGTGTATCAAAATTACCTGGAACATACGCGCCACGAATTTCTGGATTCGATAGGCGTTAACTTTGCCAATCTGTTCCAACGCAATATTCTGGCTGTTGTGGCGCGCGCCGATATGCAGTACAAATACCCGCTTCGCAGCAATGATGTTTTTGTGGTGAGATTGAGGTGTGAGCACAAAGGCGTAAAGTATATGTTTTACCAGGATATTTACCGCCTGGCCGACGAAAAACTATGCCTCAAGGCGGCAATCACCACCACGACCTTGATAAATGGTAAGCTGGGTATATGCACGGAAATAGGGGAGGCGCTGGATAGGTTTAGGAAAGGGTAGGTTGTTAAGTAAGGCCTGGTCAGGAATAACGGCTCTTTTCTTATTAAAGCAAGATTAAAAATAAAGTACAGGGTTCCTTGAGTTTACCCTCAATTTGCGGCCCGTGAAACATCAAACCGCAAAAAATAACGCGCTAAACGTTCCATGATTTGCCCGGAGCTAATAACATTGTTAGTTACTTTCCCTTTTTCCAAGCTAACGATGCGGGTACACAGCTCGGCCACAGGTTTAAAACGTGGCCCGGAATAAGTAAAGTACTATTGTTCCGTGTAGAAAGATCTTTGAGGATCGTTCGTAACCTATACGGCGATGTGGAAGGAGACGACTGAAAAGTTCATCTAAAAATAACAATCCGGAGTAGGCCTGTCAAAGCAACAATCGCCTCAACCTTTTGCTGGTTGCCTTTGGATTATCTCCGGATGTATTTTTGTTTCCCATCCCGGTAGTCATTGAATAATTTGGTAAAGCCTGCAATAAAAGCTTGTACTTCAGCAGCACCAGTATTTAACGATTTGTTAAGCACATAGCAGGCTATTCATGCGTACATAGGGTTGTAATGTAATTTGTAGGTAGTGACAAATATAAAAATTATTAGTTACCGGCCCGGGCGTCCTGCCTATTATTCAATACGGCCAACCTTTTTCATTTGACGATGTGACCAATAAAGTTAAAAGTAGTAATTGTTTGTGGCATGCTCATTTTTTGGCAGTGCTATATATACTAAAAAAAATATTGTTAGTACGTTGCGATGTTTTTTGAGTTTGTAAAAAATTAAATACGATGAATAGATTTATTATTGTGATTTGGCTGGCTGCTTTAGCCATCAATAGCCATGCCGAAGGATACCAGGTAAATGTTCAAAGCCAAAAGAACACGGCCATGGGACATACCGGAACGGCACTAATGCTTGGCGCTTCTTCGGTTCACTTTAATCCCGGTGCTTTGGGATTAATGAAAAAAAATTATGATATTACCTTAGGAGGTAGTTTTGTGTTTTCTAATGTTACTTTTTCAAAGCAAAACTCCACATACCAGACAGAAACGGAGAGCCCAACGGGTACCCCTTTTTACTTTTATGGAGCAGCTCGCTTATCGGACAGGTTGGTGGCCGGTTTGGGGATAAACACACCCTTTGGTAATTCCCTGGCTTGGAAGGAGGATTGGGATGGAAGATATCTTATACAGGATATATCGCTCAGGGCTATTGTTGTACAGCCAACCTTGTCGTTTAAAATAAGTGATAAACTGGGTTTTGGTGCCGGAGCCATGATTGTTTTTGGAGGTGTTGATTTAAATAAAGCTTTACCGCTAATGGGGCCTGATGGTGAGGCGCATGTCAATATTAATGGAACAACTACGTCCTTCGGTTTTAATGCCGGATTGTATTATCAGGCTAGCGATGCCCTATCCTTTGGATTGGATTACCGATCAAAGGTGGCCATGGAAATGGAGGGGGGCGATGCCGATTTTTTTGTGGCTCCAGGGCTATCCGCTGCTTTCCCTGCTAAAAATAAATTTGATGCCGAGCTGCCATTGCCCGCCAACCTTACTTTGGGTGCAGGGTATAAAGTGAACAATAAACTAACCTTGGCCGCCGACTTGCAATATGTTTTTTGGGATGCCTATCAGGAACTGGTGTTCGATTTTCAACAGAATACACCACAATTATTCGATTCGTACAACCCCAGAGAATACAAAAACACTATGATATACCGTTTGGGAGCCGAGTACCTATTCAGCGATAAGCTCATTGTTAGGGCAGGAGCTTATTTCGACGAGACCCCGATCTCCGACGAATACCTTAATCCGGAAACGCCGGGAATGAATAAAGTGGGTATGTCCTTGGGTGCTTCTTATTTCCTTAACGACAAATGGAGCGTGGATGCCTCCTTTCTTTATATAACCGGTATGGAGCGCGATGCCGGATACCAACCGGCCAATTTTTATGGCACTTATAATAGTAGAGCCATTATACCCGGAATAGGTATTACTTATGCTTTTTAGGTGGTACCTGAAATAAATTAAGATTAAACTTTTCAATAGAATATTAAGATGATACATAAAATTAAATATACCCTATTGTTACTTGTTGTTGTGCTGTTTACGCGGTGCGAAGTTGAACACAAGGACTTTAAACCTTCAAGTGGAGAGGTCGATTTTTCTACCTTCGTGGCGCTTGGCGATTCCTATACGGCCGGATATACCGATGGCGCCCTGGGCAGCAGGGGACAGCAGAGTAGCTTCCCTAATATTATAGCCGGGCAGTTGGCCTCGGTAGGTAATAAAGGTTTTACACAGCCATGGGTAAGGTTGGATGGAAGTGTGGGCAGTACAGGAGCGGGTTATCTTCAATTAAAAATAGTGGATCAGGGGATGGCCCCTGTGCCTAACCCCGGAAACATAGATATATTTGCCGAGCGGGTTTACGATGCCAGCACCCCAATCAACAACCTGGGTGTTCCGGGAGCCAAATCCTTTCATTTGTTGGCCACGGTTGTTAATGCCGATCCTTTAACTTATTATTCGCAAGCAAATCCTTTTTTTAGCCGCTTTGCAAGCAGTATGAACACCAGCGTGTTGGCAGATGCCTTGGCGCAAAACCCAACTTTTGTATCGCTTTGGATAGGTGGCAACGATGTGCTCACCTATGCTCTCGCAGGGGGCGAGGCAGATTCAATTACAAACCCTAATATGTTTGCCAATTATATGGGCGCCATAGCCGCTCAATTGTTTCGGGGCTCTACCTTAGGGGTTATCGCTAATGTACCGGATATTGAAGCCTTGCCTTACTTTGATGCAATACCTTATGATGCTTTGGAAATTGATCAGGCTACCGCCGATTTGCTAAATGCCGGGTATGCACAATACAACGCAGGATCTGAAGCAATGGGCTTAGCAAAAATAGAATTTGTGAAAGGTAAAAACGCATTGGTAATTGCAGATGATGATTATGCGCATCCCGGAAAGATACGTCAAATTAAAAATGGCGAGAAAGTGCTGCTGCCTGCACTAAGCAATATCAGAGATACGGAAGTGGGCTGGGGATCCAAAATGCCAATACCTGAGGAATATGTGTTAGATGCAGACGATGTGGCTGATATTGATGCCGCAACCGAGGCCTACAATCAAACCATTAAAAGCATAGCCAACCAATACGGATTGGCCTTTGTTGATTTGAACGCCTTGATGCAAGAAGCCGGTACTACAGGCCTGTTGCTGGATGGACATACATATACCTCTACTTTTATTTCTGGGGGAATTTTTTCCTTGGACGGGATTCATGCCACGGCCCGCGGTTCGGCCATTATTGCCAATGCATTTATCAAAGCCATCAACAAGCAATATAATACCAATATCCCTCAAGCGGCTATAAATAGTTATGAAACAGTGAGCTATCCGTAAATTGCAGGATCTTATATTTTTAAAAAAAAGCCCGGTATTGCCGGGCTTTTTTTATTATGGATGAGAAGTTAACAACCATTCTATTCCTTATTATACCCCAATATATGAAACATATCGGCGGCTGATTGTTCCTCACGATAAACATAGTCTACTATGTTTCCGCGCTCGTCGCGATCTACAATTACATGTTTGGGCGAAGGAATAAGACAATGCTTTATACCACCATAGCCGCTGATAGAATCCTGATAGGCTCCTGTATGAAAAAAACCGAGGTACAAGGGCTCTTTTCGGTCATCTTCTTCGTTAAACTCATCATACTTGGGTAGCAATATTTCCTGGTTCATATCCTCCGAGTTGTAATAATCGGAATGATCGCAGCTAATACCACCAATGTGCACCCTGCCATACTCATTATTCCATTTATTTACGGGCAGCAATATAAACTTCTCGTGTATGGACCAGGCATCCGGTATGGTATTCATTAAACTATTGTTTATCAGGTACCAGGTTTCGGCATCGTTTTGTTGTTTTTGCTCCAGTACCTCAAATATAATGGCGCCCGACTCACCAACGGTATATTTACCAAACTCGGTAAATATATCCGGATCGGGCACATTTTCTTTAGCACAGGCCTGTTTAATATTGGCGATAATCTCGTTAATCATGTACTCATAATTATACTCAAAGCCCAGATGATTGCGTATGGGGAATCCTCCACCTAAATTAAAGCAATGTAGGTTGGGGCTTTCTTTTTTAAGCTCAATATATAGTTTTAGCGCTTTCTGGAATTCGCCCCAATAGTAAAGGGTGTCCTTGATCCCTGAATCCACAAAAAAATGCAGCATCCTTAGTTCCACTCTGTCGTTGTCGCGTATCTCCTCCTTAAAAAAATTTATAATTTCGGATGGCGGAATACCCAGTCGCGAAGTATAATAAGCCGATTGCGCCTCCTCGCTGATGGCCATGCGGATGCCAACCTTAATTTTTTCGGTGCTGTTTATTTTTAGCAGACGACGTAACTCATTAATACTGTCTAATACCACAATGGAATTTTTAAAACCCATTTCCTGTAATCTCACTATCTTTTCAAGGTAATCGTCGGTTTTATACCCGTTATGAATGATAATGCGGGCCTTGTCTATCTGTTTCTTCTTGTGGAGGTTGAGTATTAGGTCAATATCGAATGAAGAAGAAGTTTCCAGATTAACATTGTGCTTGAGAGCTTCTTTTATAACGTGGTAAAAATGGTTACATTTGGTACAATAACAAAAGTGATACTTACCGGTATAGGCATTATTATTAATGGCACGGTTAAATAGATTTCTCGTTTTTTTTATTTGATCGCCAATCTTGGGTAAATAGATAAACCTAAAAGGTGTTCCATGTTTTTCTATTAAGTATTTAAGCGAAACACCATGAAAAGTCAAAGAATTATCTCTAAGGTCAAAACCCTCCTGCGGAAAGTAATAACTCTGCTCTATCAAATCAAAATAAGTATTTTTCATTTACAGATAATAAACCAAAGTGAAAACTAATAAGTAATAAACAAACGTAGGTTAAAAATACAGTAATTATTCCGGATAAATATAAGCGCACGATGCTAATAATTAATTGTTTAGCCTAATTTGTAATAAGGCTTGGCACAAAGTGCAAAGAAATGTTTTTTTATTGATATCCCGTGCGCTGAATCCGTTAAAGTTCAATAATTTGTTACGGGCTGATTTTGTGATACGCAGGTAAGCCATCTGACCATAGAATACGGGGATCTGTTTGAAAAAAAACATCCTGCTACCCGCATTTTACTTAAGGGGCTTGCTTGTTATAAATAAAGAAGTTAACCCCCAACGGTAAAATGGCTTTCTAATATTTTTTCGTTACCGCAATTGTCTTTTACCACTAGCTTAAACCGGTATTTACCACCTTTTTCGATAGGTGCTTTAGCAAGGGGGCAGCTTAACTTTCGGTTTTTTGCGTCGTACTCAAATAGGGTCCATTTATCGTTTAAATAACCATTGTACGAAGCGATTCCCGAAAAATCGTCATGCAAGGTAAAAACAAATTTTGAATTGGTTCGGAATACTCTGCCACGTATGTTTTGATGCGCTCTTATGCTAGGGGCAATGGTATCTATGGCTACAATATATTTACCAAAATCTCTTGTTTTTAATTTAATGCTGTCGTTTTTAACATATCCACCTGCATATTGTTTTTTACCTGATTTATTGATGCTCGCCAGGGCTACTTTATCCTTCCATTTTTCAAGATGCTGTGGCAATGCTACAGAAATATGTATGCTTTTATGAAGCGGAATATCCTTACGGCCTACCTGATATATCATTCCCTTGTCGGTATCGTTTTGGGCCTCAATACTTATGTCGGTATCATCATACAGGGCACCTTTAGGAATAAAGCATTGCATGTGTTCGTTTTGTAACAAATGTTCGTGTAAATAGGATAGTTTTGTGGTATTTAAGTTATGCTCAATACTAAGCTCTTTGCCTTGTGAAAGTTCAAATTTTAAATTCGATATATTTTTGGCCGCATCTGCAACTTCAATATGAATTGTTTTAGAACTGTCCATAAAAAAAACACCGTCGTTTTTGTTTGAGCCATATATGCTAAGGCGGTTACCAGGCTGGCGGAAACATCGCTCAAAACGCTTACCATTATTTTGTTTGTACGCATAATCAATATGGCTGTTGATGTATCTGGATTCGTAAAACGAAAAACGGTCGAGTTTCCAACTATAATAATCTTCCCCGTTAACCTTCATATTCAGTTTGTACACTCCGCATTTTTTCCATGAACCAGTCATGTAATCCAGCATCTCAATACCTACACCAATGTGTCCGCTGGCATAAATTTTGGGTTTGCCTTTCAGGTGATAGGCACCATCGTAAAATACAATATCATAATTTTTAGCTTTATTAACTCCGTTAATAGCGCTACGTTCCCCCAAGGGATACAGTCTGATTTTAAGTAATTTGGGACGTACATCGTCTCGAATAATTTCCTGAAAGAAAAAAGGGTTCAAAGGTTCTTCGGTTTTTGTGTCCCTAATTTCGTAATGAAGGTGCGGTCCGCTAGAGCTTCCTGTGTTTCCCGAAAATCCGATTATTTCGCCGCGGGCAACAGGTATATCCTCTACCGGAAAATAATCAATGGCAAAAGATTGTTTTTTATATTGCTGAGCTGTGATAACAGAATCAATTTTAGGCGCGTAACTGTTCAGGTGTCCGTAAACCGTAGTGTAGCCATTGGGGTGATTTATATAAACAGCATTGCCATAACCCACGGGTGAAACCTTAATGCGTGACACCTTACCTGAATCCATGCTTTTTACAGGCACACCTATTTTACCTTGGGTTGACAAATCAATCCCCGAATGAAAATGGTTGCTGCGTAATTCGGCAAACGATCCACTCACGCTGGGTGTAATTTCCATGGGAAAAATAAAATTGGCTGCAGGTGGTTGTTGCGCATTGGTAAAGGAGCCGAGCAGAATACTTGCGACAATAAAAACAGTGTTGATTTTAATCATGGAACGGATATTTTATCTCTTTTAAATGTGGTGGCAACTTTAGTTATTTTTACGCACAATGCCAAAAAACACACTTTTTTTTAAGTGTAAAACTTTAATTTTAAGCTGTTCGCTCCAATTACTTAAAGCGGTTAATAAAAAGAAAACAGACCTTTGTTTTTATTTTTTAAATGCAATGTTAACTTTGTGTGGCATTTTTGTGAATATGGCAAACGAAAATATAGAAATAGTACATAATTTGCAATATAAAATATCGCAGTTAGTTGAGCGTTATGGTAGTGTTAAGTCCGATAACAGGCTTTTAAAAAAACAAAACGATCAGCTTGCTGCAGAATTGGAAAAATCCCATAGGGAGATGGCCAATTTACAAGAAAAATACAATACATTAAAATTTTCTAAAACGATGGAGGCAAGCGGTGGAGACGTTCACTTTGCCAAAATAAGAATCAACCAGATTGTGCGGGAAATTGATAAATGCATTGCTCTTTTAAACAAATAACAGAAAGCCGGTGGACGATAAACTTTCAATACGCGTAAATGTGGCCGATAGGTTTTATCCTTTGCGGATTGAGCGTAAGGAGGAAGAGCGTATCCGGAAAGCGGCCAAACTGATCAACGATAAGGTATTACAATATAAACAACACTATTCCGACAAAGATCCACAAGACTTTTTGGGAATGGCCGCTTTACAGTTTGTAAATAAACTTCTGGAGTTGGAGGAGAAGAGGGATGTTTCGCCTATTATTGAGATGGCTCGTGAGCTGGATCAGTATTTAAGCGATGTTCTTGAAAAAGAGTAGATAAACTATATATGTCAATAAGGTCCGCATTGTTTTTGCAATAAGATGTACTGCATCTTGTATAGCGATGATAATTGCGGTTTTGTTTTATTTAATAATAACTATAATGGAAATAATGATAGGAATAATTGGCCTGCTAATAGGTTCTTTTGGCACATGGCTGATTTATGGCAAGATTTTGAAATCGCACAGCCAAAAGATCTTACGTGTGGCCGAAAGTAAAGCCGAAGTAATAAAGAAAGACAAGATATTACAGGCCAAAGAAAAGTTTTTGCAACTGAAGAGTGATCACGAAAAGGAAATCAACAGTAGAAATAGTAAAATACAGGTTGCAGAAAACAAACTGAAGCAACGCGAAGCTGTTTTTTCCCAAAAGCAGGAGGAGCTCTCGCGCAAACGTAAAGAAACCGAAACAATTCGGGAAAACCTGGAGAGTCAATTAAGCTTAGTTGAAAAAAAGTCATCCGAACTGGAACGTGTACAAAAGCAACATCTGGAGCAGTTGGAAGCTATCTCGGGTCTTACAGCAGATGAGGCCAAAAATCAATTGATTGAATCTTTAAAGGCGGAAGCTAAAACGGAAGCCCTGTCGTACATCAACGATATTATGGACGAGGCAAAAATAAATGCCAATAAAGAGTCTAAGCGTATTGTATTGCAAACCATACAAAGGGTGGCCACGGAAAATGCTATCGAAAATTCTGTAACCATCTTCCATATCGATTCCGATGAGATAAAAGGGCGTATTATTGGTCGTGAAGGTCGTAATATTCGTGCCCTGGAAGCAGCCACAGGGATTGAGATAATTGTGGACGACACACCAGAGGCCATTGTGCTAAGTGGTTTTGACCCTATGCGTCGTGAGATTGCCCGCCTGGCGCTGCACCAGCTGGTTACCGACGGCCGTATTCATCCGGCACGTATCGAGGAGGTTGTAAATAAAGTACGAAAGCAGGTTGAGGAGGAGATGATTGAAACGGGAAAAAGAACTACCATCGACTTGGGTATTCATGGCCTGCACCCCGAACTCATTAAGTTGGTAGGTAAAATGAAATATCGTTCCTCATACGGACAAAATCTCTTGCAACACTCACGCGAAACAGCCAATTTGTGTGCCGTAATGGCCAGCGAGTTAGGACTGAATCCCAAAAGAGCCAAACGTGCCGGACTGTTGCACGATATTGGTAAAGTGAGTGATGAGGATCCGGAATTGCCACATGCTATACTGGGTATGAAACTGGCCGAAAAGTACAAGGAAAAACCGGATATCTGTAATGCCATAGGCGCCCACCACGACGAAGTTGAAATGACCACCATGATAGCACCTGTGGTGCAGGTCTGCGATGCCATATCCGGTGCCCGTCCGGGTGCTCGTCGCGAAGTGGTTGATTCCTACATTAAGCGTTTGAAGGATTTGGAAAGTCTGGCGCTGAATTATCCGGGAGTGTTGAAAACCTACGCTATACAGGCAGGTCGTGAATTACGCGTTATCGTAGGCAGCGAAAAAGTGTCGGACAAGGATGCCGAAACACTATCTTACGAAATAGCCAAAAAAATACAAACCGAAATGACGTATCCCGGACAGGTAAAGATTACCGTTATTCGTGAAACCAGAGCGGTTAATTACGCTAAATAATAAGGCATTGGTCATAAAAGCTTAGGTCGCCAAAATAAAGATGTTTAATTTGGCGACCAACTCCAATGTAGCTGTGTATGAAAGAAGAAATCAAAAATAAAAATGTTTTAATTACAGGAGGAGCTGGTTTTATTGGCTCTAACTTAATTGAACGCCTGTTAAAGCAGAATAATAAAGTGGTTTGTCTGGATAATTTTTCCACAGGGAAACGTATCAATATTGAACCATTTTTAGCGAATCCGGATTTTAAATTGGTGGAGGGGGATATTCGCAATCGCGAGGGTTGCGATAAGGCTGTCAAAGATTGTCACTTAGTGCTCCACCAGGCAGCTTTGGGCTCTGTACCACGTTCTATCAATGATCCTAAAACTACCAACGATGTAAACATATCGGGTTTTGTCAATGTTATATTATCTGCCCGTGACGCCGGTATAAAAAGAGTGGTGTATGCTGCCAGCTCATCAACCTATGGCGATAGCGAATCTTTACCTAAGGTAGAGGATATAATTGGCAAGCCATTGTCGCCCTATGCGGTAACCAAATATGTAAATGAGCTTTATGCCGATGTTTTTGCACGCTTATACGATATGGAACTGGTGGGTTTGCGTTATTTTAATGTTTTTGGTAAGCGACAGGATCCCGATGGAGCCTATGCCGCCGTTATACCCAAGTTTGTTAAGGCACTCATTGCGCACCAATCGCCCACAATAAACGGTGATGGTTCATTTTCGCGCGACTTTACTTTTATCGATAATGTGATACAGGCCAATCAGCTGGCAGCGGTTACCAATAATATGGAAGCCGTTAACACGGTATATAATGTGGCATTTGGAGAGCGTACTTCACTAAATGAGCTCATCGCTTATTTAAAGGAGTTTTTATCGACCTACGATAATGCGATAAGTGGAGTAAAAGTGAATTACGGTCCCGAAAGGATAGGGGATGTACCGCATTCCCTCGCATCAATTGATAAAGCCAAACATTTATTGGGATATAAGCCAACATACAGTGTTAAGGAGGGATTAAAAAAAGCCATAGATTGGTATTGGAATAATTTATCCACGCCATAAAAAATTAAGGTCTGTAAGGCATTAGCAAAATATCACAAGGCACACGCCCTTTTACGGTTCTCTTTTTGTTATTCCAAAGGGATAGAAAAGAATATAAATAAATATAAAACAAACAGCATGGCAAAGGTTGCTTTAATTACCGGTGTTACCGGACAGGACGGAGCGTATCTGTCGGAATTTTTATTGAAAAAAGGATATGTGGTGCACGGTGTCAAACGTCGCTCTTCACTTTTTAATACGGATAGGATTGATCACTTGTATCAGGATCCGCATGTGGATAACAAGAACTTTTTTCTTCATTATGGCGATCTCACCGACTCTACCAACCTCATTCGCATTATTCAGGAAACGCAGCCCGACGAAATTTACAACCTGGCGGCCATGTCGCACGTAGCCGTTAGTTTTGATACGCCGGAATATACAGCCAATGCCGATGGTATCGGAACCTTACGCATTCTTGAAGCCATCAGGCTATTAGGATTAACCAAAAAAACCCGCTTCTATCAGGCATCTACCAGTGAGCTTTATGGTTTGGTGCAGGAAGTACCCCAATCGGAGAAAACACCTTTCTATCCTCGTTCGCCCTACGCAGTGGCTAAATTGTATGGATATTGGATTACAGTCAATTATCGTGAGGCATATGATATTTACGCTTGTAACGGTATCCTTTTTAATCACGAATCACCCATCAGGGGCGAGACTTTTGTAACGCGTAAAATTACCCGTGCCGTAGCGCGTATAGGGTTAGGGCTGCAAGAGAAATTGTTCCTGGGCAACCTATCGGCAAAGCGCGACTGGGGGCATGCCAAAGATTATGTAGAAGCTATGTACCTGATGCTTCAACAGGATAAACCCGAAGATTTTGTGGTAGCCACAGGCATAACAACCGAGGTGCGCGAGTTTGTGCGTATGGCATTTAACAATATTGGCGTTAGCATTGAGTTTAGAGGAGAGGGCGTTGAAGAAAAAGGATATGTTGTTAGTTGTAATAATCCTGATTTTAAAATTGATACCGATCGCTGCGTGGTGGAAGTAGATCCGCGTTATTTCCGCCCTACCGAAGTGGAGTTGCTAATCGGTGACCCCAAAAAGGCCAACGATAAATTAGGTTGGAAACCTAAATACAACTTAAATATGTTGGTAGACGATATGATGGAAAACGACATCAAGTTGATGAAAAAAGACAAGTTTTTGCAAGATGGTGGATATAAAACCTTGAATTATTTTGAATAGTATGTATCCTACTACTTAACCAATAATTTGGAAAGCATGCGCTTCTCTCATAAGGCAATGATTTATAACGGATTTTTTTATAATTAATGATGATGGATAAACAAGGTAAAATATTTATTGCCGGACATCGCGGCTTGGTGGGTTCGGGCATTGTTCGTTGCCTTGAACAAAAGGGATACAGAAATATTGTGGTAAAAACACGAGCTCAACTGGATTTGTTAGATGCCAAAGCCGTTGAAGATTTTTTTGCCAACGAAAAGCCGGATTATGTTTTTTTGGCGGCGGCCAAAGTGGGGGGTATTGTGGCCAATAATACTTATAGAGCCGATTTTATATACGAGAATATCCAAATTCAAAACAACGTGATACACCATGCTTACAAAGCCGGAGTTAAAAAACTGTTGTTTTTGGGGAGTTCCTGTATTTATCCCAAGGATTGCCCGCAGCCTATAAAGGAAGATTATTTGCTGACCGATATTCTGGAGTACACCAACGAGTCATATTCCATTGCAAAAATTGCCGGTATTAAAATGTGCGAATCGTACAATTTACAATACGGTACCAACTTTGTATCGGTGATGCCCACCAATTTGTACGGTCCTAATGATAATTACGATTTGGAAAAATCACATGTTCTGCCAGCTTTAATACGAAAAATGTATCTTGGCAAATGCCTTGAAAATGAAAATTGGGAGGGCATAAAAAATGATTTGAATAAAAGACCGGTAGAAGGATTTACAGGTAAGGCTACGCAGGCACAGATGTTGAATATATTGGCAAAATATGGTATACAAATTACTACAGAGGGCGGGCAACGGGCTTGCTCTATAAAGCTGTGGGGAACGGGTAAACCCCGTCGCGAGTTTTTGCATTCCGACGATATGGCCGAGGCCTGCGTGTATGCCATGGAAAAAGTTGATTTCGATGATTTAGTGCAAGGCAAGGGAGCTGAAGTGCGCAACACTCATATCAATATTGGGGTAGGAGAGGATCAATCTATAAAAGAATTGGCCGAGCTAATTAAAGATATCGTTGGTTTTACCGGTAACCTGGAGTGGGATAATGAAAAGCCCGACGGTACCTATCAAAAACTGTTGGATGTTTCAAAGATGAGCGAACTGGGATGGACCGCCTCCATCGGTTTAAAAGAGGGCATCGAGAAAGTGTTTTCGCAATATGTTAAATGATAATGATAAATAAAAATAATATGAGAACCGAATTAACAAGGATGTTGGCATTAGTGGCAGTTGTAACCATGTTTTTAACGGCATGTGGGGGCGACGATAATAAGGAAGAACCCCAACCAGAGCCGGATACTACCGCACCAACTATTGAAACAATATTGCCTGCAGCTTCCGGACAGAAGTATGCCATTACTAACCCTTTTTTGTATTCAGGAACATTTAAAGATAATGAAGAGCTGCAAGCGGTGGAATTTACGCTGACACACACCAAAACAGCAGCGCCTGCCACATTAAAAACAAGCACTGGTGTGGATGATGATCCGTGGGAGCCTACCAAAGATAAAGCGTTTAAAATATCCTTATCCGGCAAAGAACAGCAATTCACAGAGGAAACATTATTTGGCGAGAATATTCCTAAACGGGTCTGGACAGGTACCTACGTGTTAAATATAAAATGTACCGATAAGGCCGGTAATATAGCCAATTCGTCTGTTGAAATAATTATTGAGTAGCAATTTTCTGCCGGTAATTTAAATAAAAACATCCGTTACGTATCCCGTCCCGGATGTTTTTGTTGGTAAATTATGTATTCCTATTTGTAAACAGGATGTAATTGTTCCATTTTAATAGCAGGATATTAGTCAACTAATCATTAATCACAATCTTTTATTGCCATGAACTATAATTTCGACGAAATAATACCTCGTGAAGGTACCGATGCATACAAACTGGATTTAAGGGAAATGGTATTTGGAACCGATGATGTGTTGCCGCTTTGGGTGGCCGATATGGATTTTAAGGCTCCTCCGGCTGTAGTTAAAGCATTAGAAGATAGAGCGTCGCATCATATTTATGGCTATACTATCCGCGACAATAAATTTACGAGCGCTATTGTTAACTGGCTAAAAAACAGACATCTTTGGGATATTGAAGATGGGTGGATCGAGTTTTCGCCGGGTGTGCTTCCTTCAATTATGGTAGCGCTGCACGAATTCAGCAATCCGGGTGATAAGGTTATTATCCAAACGCCGGTGTATCCTCCATTTTATTCTATCGTTACCGAAAACCAAAGGGAGTTGTTGCGGAATACTTTGATAGAGGAAGCGGGTTATTATACCATCGATTTTGATTTATTAGAGGCGCAGGCCAGCGATCCTAGGACAAAAATATTTGTTTTTTCGAACCCGCATAACCCGGTAGGCAGAGCATGGAATAAAGAGGAGTTAAAGCGCATAGCAGATATTTGTATCAAGCACGATGTGATGATAGTGTCTGACGAGATACACAGCGATTTGTGCTTGTTTGGTCATTCGCACTTGCCCATGGCAAAACTTTTCCCTGAAATAAACGATCGCATCATAACCTGCATGGCACCCAGTAAAACTTTTAATATAGCAGGGCTGTCATCGGCATATGCCATAATTGCAGATAGTAAATTACGCAAAAGGTTCCACAAACGTCTCTGGGCTATGCAACTACATATGGGAAATCTCTTTGGTGGTGTTGCTTTAAGAGTTGCTTACAATGATGGGGAAGATTGGTTAGAAGCATTAAAAAAATACCTGGAAGAAAACGCTTTGATGGTCCAGGATTTTATCGCTAAAAATATGCCCGAAGTAGGCTTTGTACTGCCGGAGGCCACCTATCTGCTGTGGCTCGATTTCAGAAAGTGGGGTCTTTCGCCCGCCAAGTTACGTAAAGCGTTGATAGAAGTGGGTAAAGTGGGAATGAACGATGGGGTTTCCTTTGGCACGGAAGGTGCCGGTTTCCAGCGTTTAAACATAGGTTCACCAAAATCTGTTATCGGAGAAGGCTTAAAGAGGATACTTAAAGTAAGAAATGAAGTGTATAAACAGAGCCAATATTAACCGATGCCAAACCTGCCCAACAGATATTAACCCAAAAAACATAAGGACCTACCCACCTATTGACCAAAAAGCTATGAGCCTATAGTCCTATCGACCTGATTTTCCTTACTCTTCTTCTTTTAAGCAAAGGATACAAAAACACCGAAGCTAAAATTATTGCGGCACCCACATAAAAACCCCAGGTCATATATTCCGATTCTCCAAAAATCAAAAAGGCCAGTAGAATACCGTAGATGGGTTCCATATTGATAGAGAGAATGACGGTGTATGCCGAAAGCTCTTTCATTACATCTACGCTAAGGGCAAACGCAAAGGCTGTACAAATCAATCCCAGTATCAAAAGATAAACAAAGTCCATGGTACTTGGCTTTATAAAATCACTTTCAAATCCACCGGAAAAAAGCATATATACGCTTATGCCTATAAAACCGCCCAACATTTCGTAAAAACTAATTATTGTAGGCGGATATCGGGTGGTATATTTTTTGTTTAAGATGGTAAAAACCGTAGCTAAAACAGTGGCCACAATGGCAACAATAATTCCGTTTAGATATTCCAATTCGTAACTAAAAATAATGTATAGCCCCAGTATTATAAAGATACCGATTAAAAGTTCGAGCCAATCGATTTTCTTTTTAAAAAATAATGGTTCCAAAATGCTTGCAAACAGTGCACCCGAAGATATTACGCCAAGGGTAACCGATATGTTGGATATTTTTATGGCATGAAAAAAAGCAATCCAGTGTGAGGCTACCACCAGTCCTATACCCAGCAAGGCAACTGTTTCTTTAAAAGGTATTTTTACTATTGGTTTATTTCTTACAATTAAATAAACAAACAGTCCCATAGCAGCAAATGCCATTCGGTACCACACCATTTGTAAGGCCTGCATTTCAATCAACTTGCCCAGAATAGCAGTAAAGCCGTATATCAGTACAACCAGATGCATCCAAATTAATGATACCTTATGCGAACGTTCCAAGTGAATGTAATTTTAAAGTTAAATCGTAAAGATAACTCTAATTATTATCTGTGTGGGTAAAGCCATGTTCAGAATAGCTAAATTCTTTTTTAGAAGAAAATGGGCTAAGGGAAGGGAATGGGATAGCCCACTTAAAAGAGAATAGTAAGGGCTTAAAAACTCATATCCTTATCCCAAACTTTAAAACAAATCTATTGTAGGTAATCGCCTTATTTATGCTATTTACTCTACTATCTTTTAGGGTATATGAAATTTGCTGGTGCCGGTATCCGCTGGCTACAAAAAAACCTATTTTACTTTTGTCGCGTATGGAAATCCCAATCTCTATATTGGCAAACCTGCCTCCTCCTGTATCGGTAATTTCAACATGTTCTATTTTTTTATCCTTTAAAACCAGCGACCCCCCTATAGCAGAACCTATAAATAACGATGTTTTGTTATTACTATGAGGGAAAAATATTTTAAGATGAGGACCTATTGTTGCAACGGTAATGTCTAAGCAATCCGCACCGGTGTAGAGTCCAAAAGCAAAATTCTTGTTAAAGCGGTAGTTATGTTCCATCTGTAAACTCGGAACAAAAGTTTTTTCATCTTGCCCTGATCCTATTAAATATCCAAACGAGGTGAAATTACAATATCCCTTATCCCATATGTGGAATGCGGGCTCTTTTGTTTGTTGGGTGTAAACCAGTAGAGGGATTAAAATAAGCAAAATGGTTGCGCGTAGTTTCATAGCCGGGTTTTTATATGATATTTATATAAGCCTATACAATGATACTGACTGTTTGAAGCATAAAAAGTTGCGTAATAAAAAAATAATACGCAACTATTACCTTTTTTTTACATCATGTACATACTTAATAGCATCCAAAAGCTCTAATTATCTAACGATCTAAAAAAAAACACCATGAAAAAAGTATTAGCCTATTTTATTCTAATGAGCGCAGCGCTTATACAATTTTCTTGTAGCGATAAAATTGAGGAAACATTTAAAGTAAACAATCCAAAATACATGAGCTACGCCGACCTGCGTTCGTCTGTTTCCTTAAAAAGTGCAGAAACGGTGCAACAACCGGGAAAACTATACTTCAAGGACGATTTTATTTTTATCAACGAATATCAAAAAGGTATTCATGTGATCGATAATTCCAATCCCGCCAATCCGCAAAACGTTTCTTTTATTGAAATACCCGGCAATGTGGACATGGCCGTTAAAGGTGATAAGTTATATGCCGATAGTTATATCGACCTCCTTACCATTGATATCAGCGATATGAGTAACCTACGCGAGGTGGATCGGGATACCAGTGTTTTTCCGTATATAATTCCCGATTATGGTGAGGGTATATTGTCCGAACTTGATATGAGCAAAGGAGTTATTGTTGGTTATACTGTGAGCTATGAAACAACGGATGCTATCCACGATTATTATCAGCACCCTCGATTCCCTATGTGGGACAGAGGTTTTTTTGCTTTAGAAGCCGCCATGAACAAAGTCAATGCCTCCGGCATAGGAACGGGTGGTTCGATGGCTCGTTTTACATTGTATGGTAATTTTCTTTATGCCATAGATAAAGCTTCGTTGCATTTATTTGATGTGTCGGATACCTCTAATCCCGCATTTACAAAAAAAATACCTATAAGCTGGCAAATAGAAACGCTTTTCCCATATGAGCAAATGCTTTTTATAGGTGCACAAAGCGGAATGTATATTTATAGTTTACAAAACCCGGCCAATCCGCAATTTATATCGCAATTTCAGCATGCTACTGCCTGCGATCCGGTGGTAGTAAATGGTAATTATGCTTATGTAACTTTACGCGGTGGCAATTTATGTGGGGCTATCGAAAGCCAGCTTGATGTGATAGATATTTCAACCATTGAAGCGCCTAAGCTGTTAAAAGAGTATCCCATGAGAGAGCCTTATGGCCTGGGTATTGACGATGAAATTTTATTTGTGTGCGATGGTAACGATGGACTCAAAATATATGATGCCAGCGACCCTTTGGCTATCGACGATAACTTATTAGCACATTATAAAGAAATTAATGCCTTTGATGTAATCCCCTTGGGCAATGTATTACTTATGATTGGTACAGACGGTTTATACCAGTACGATTACTCCGATATTAAAAATATAAAGCTGCTTAGCCATATTAAGGTATATGGCAATTAGCTATCCTTAATAAACAAACTTATGCATTTTTCCCCTTAAAGTGTTCCGGTCATTTTACCGGGATCCACCCACTTGTCGAATTCATCGGCGCTGAGGTATCCTAGTGCCAAAGCAGCTTGTTTAAGGGTAATTCCCTCTTTGTGGGCTCTTTTGGCAATCTCAGCCGACTTATAATAACCAATGTGCGTGTTAAGTGCAGTTACCAACATCAGAGAGTTGTCCAAATGCATTTTTATACGCGTATGATTCGGCTTTATGCCAAGCACACAATTGTTGTTAAAAGCCATACAGGCATCACCCAATAATTCGGCGCTTTGCAAAAAGTTGTAAATCATCATGGGCTTATAAACGTTGAGTTCAAGATGACCATTGGAACCACCCACCATTATAGCTACGTCGTTGCCCATTACTTGTGCACACACCATAGTCAAAGCTTCGGCCTGCGTAGGGTTCACTTTTCCGGGCATGATGGAAGAACCGGGCTCATTTTCGGGAATAGATATCTCGCCAATACCCGACCGCGGGCCGGATGCCAGAAGGCGAATGTCGTTGGCAATCTTCATCAGGCTCACCGCAATTTGCTTAAGTGCTCCATGGCTCTCCACGATGGCATCGTTCGCTGCTAAGGATTCAAATTTATTTTGGGCCGTTATAAAGGGCAGACCGGTAAATTGAGCAATGTATTTGGCTACGGTAATGTCATACCCCCCGGGCGCGTTGAGCCCTGTGCCTACGGCCGTTCCCCCCAGAGCCAGTTGCGATAGATGTGCCAGTGTAGCTTTCAGGGCTTTCAGTCCAAAGCTCAGCTGATAGGCATAGGCCGAAAACTCCTGCCCCAAAGTCAGTGGTGTGGCATCCATCAAATGGGTACGGCCTATTTTTACTACTTCCATCATTTCCTTTGATTTGGCAGCCAGGGTATGTTGTAAGGTTTCGATGCCGGGGATGGTTTTTTCAATAAGCATTTTATAAGCTGCAATGTGCATAGCTGTAGGGAAAGTATCGTTGGACGATTGCGATTTGTTGACGTCATCGTTAGGATGAACCAGCATATTGCCTCGTCCTAATTTTCCGCCGTTGAGCACATGCGAGCGGTTGGCTACCACCTCGTTGCAGTTCATATTCGATTGTGTTCCGCTGCCTGTTTGCCATATTACAAGAGGAAACTGGTCGTTTAATTTACCTTGTATAATCTCTTCGCATGCTTTAGCGATTAAATCGCGTTTTTCCTTGGGTAACACCCCGTGTTGGTGATTGGCATAGGCAGCTGCCTTTTTAAGGTAGCCAAAAGCCTGAATAATCTCCTTTGGCATCGAAGCTTCCGGGCCAATGGGAAAATTCAGGAGCGAACGTTGTGTTTGTGCTGCCCAGTATTTGTTGGCAGGTACCTTAACCTCACCCATCGTGTCTTTTTCTATTCTAAAATCCATAATTGGTAAAATATATGTAAGTTGAATTTTTTAAATCCTTTGCTTGAAGAAGCTTTTGGGCTTTAAAATCGTATCTCTTAATAACTACTACTACCCTAAGTTAGGGTTTTATTGTGTATGGCAAGTTTTTTTTTAATGGTTTTACAGCCGTATTGTATGTGGATTGTTTTGGTAGCATGATTCGTTCGCTCGTATTAAATAGGTGTATTGGGCGTAGATAAGATCCTATAAACACGATGGGTGAAGTGAATAGCACCGCTGCTTGCTGTTCTGATGGTTCAAGGTGTCTTATGGCTAATCCCCGCAGTAAAAATCGAGTTCAAAGGGTTTTTAAAAGCGTTTTTACTAAAGAAAATCACTATCGTAATTCGTCATTCTACATATAATTTGCGTATAAAAAAATGGGCAACTGCATTTAAGCGTTGCCCATTTTTATTTTATCTGCTGCATGTAACTATTGTTACAATGGTATCATCTACAGTGCGTATTAATTTACCTTGTAGGTAGTATTGCCGTTTTTAAGATAATCAACAATTTGGTTGGCAGCCGCTACACCTGCGTTAATATTGGCCTCGGCGGTTTGCGCCCCCATTTTTTTCGGAGTGAAAAAATATCTTCCTTCAAAGGGGGCAAAATCGTCTTTATTATCGGGCATAATGTCCGAGATGTAAGCAAAATCACTTCTATCCTTCATCAGCTTAACAATATCGGCGTGGATTACTTCTTTACGTGCAGTATTTATCAAAACCGCACCTTTAGGCATTCTGTTAAGCAATGCGTAGTTGATAGATTCTTTGGTTTTTTCAGTGGCCGGTATATGCAGCGAAACATACTGACAAGTGGAGTAGAGCTCTTCTACAGTATCAAGGGGGGTAACACCGTCGGCTTTTATTTTGTCGGCGCTTACAAATGGATCGAATGCATATACTTCCATTCCCATTCCCTTGGCAATTTTGGCCACGTAGATACCTACGTTTCCGTAGGCATGAATACCAATTTTTTTACCTCTAAGTTCTGTTCCGGCAGTTCCATTGTAGGCATTACGTACCATCGAAATCAGCATCCCGAAAACCAGCTCGGCAACGGCATTGGAGTTTTGACCCGGTGTGTTCATTGCCACCACATTGTTGGCAGTACAAGCATCTAAATCAAGGTTATCGTATCCGGCGCCTGCCCTTACCACAATTTTCAGGTTTTTGGCAGCGCGTACAACATCCGCATTAACATCATCCGAACGCACAATCATTGCTGTGGCATCCTTTACGGCTTCCAACAAAGCTGATTTATCGTTATATTTCTCAAGCAAAGCAAAATCGAAACCAGCGTTTTCAACAATTGTTTTTATTTGATCCACGGCAGCCTTAGCAAAAGGCTTTTCAGTGGCAACAAGTACTTTTGTCATAATAATTTTCTTGAATTCTTTTTGTTTTTAATGCTTGGCGGCAAATTCCTGCATGGCAGCTACCAATACTTCAATACTCTCTTTAGGCATGGCGTTGTAGGTAGAAGCCCTAAAACCTCCAACTGAGCGGTGCCCTTTAATGCCTACACATCCTTTGGAAGTGGCAAGCTGCATGAACTCGCCTTCCAGATCGGCATACTCATCCTGCATTACAAAGCAAATGTTCATAATGGATCTGTCTTCAGGATCCTCAACAGTAGCTTTAAAAAACTTGTTGCTGTCTATCTCATCGTATAAAACCGCAGCTTTTTCAATATTCTTTTTATTTATGGTGCTAATGCCTCCATTGTTTTTAAGCCAGTTTAATGTTTGTAACGCAGCATAAACAGGCAATACGGGAGGTGTATTGTACATAGAGGCGGCCGCTATGTGTGTGCGGTAATCTAACATGGATGGTATAGCCCTATCCATTTTTCCCAGTGCTTCTTCTTTTACAATAACCAGCGTAACACCTGCAGGAGCAAGGTTTTTTTGCGCTCCGGCATATATAAGGTTATATTTAGAGATGTCCACGGGACGAGAAAAAATATCGGACGACATGTCGGCTACCAACCGTACCCCAAGATCTAAATCGGTTTTAGTTTCTGTACCATAAATAGTATTGTTGGTGGTGAGGTGCAAGTAATCTAAATCAGATGGTACATCGAATTTTTTGGGGATATAATTGTAGTTTTTGTCTTTAGAAGAAGCGATCTCTATTACCTCACCAAATAACTTGGCTTCTTTTTGTGCTTTGGCAGCCCAGGCTCCGGTATTTAAATAACCGGCTTTGGTTTTTAGCAGGTTGTACGGAGCCATGCAGAATTGCGTGCTAGCGCCACCTCCCAAAAAAAGTACGTGATAACCTGCGGGAACGTGCAATAATTCTTTAACCGTAGAAATGGCCTCGTCCATTACCGCAACAAATTCTTTTGAACGATGCGATACTTCCATAACAGATAAACCTGTTCCGGCAAAATTAGTTACTGCTTCGGCTGTGTTTTTAATGGTAAATTCCGGTAAAATGGATGGTCCGGCGGAAAAATTGTGTTTTTTCATAAATTGAATATATTAAACTTACTTAAAGTAATTTGTAGTTCGCTGATGATTTATTCGCAAAAATAGAAAAATATAGAATTTAATCTGTGCGTAATTTACTATTTAATGATTTTTATCATTTATATTTCTCGATCATTATATAAATGGGGTTTTTACAATCTCGGCTTTTAGGGTTTTATTTCTCACCTTAATAAAAACTTCGGAACCCGGCTTAGCTTTTTCACTTTCCACGTAGCCCAGGCCTATCCCCGTTTTTAATACAGGCGATTGTGTTCCGGAAGTCACGCGACCTATCACCTTGTCCATGGCATCAACAATTTGGTATCCTTTACGTGGGATACCTCGGTCAATCATTTTAAAACCTTTTAAACGCTGCTTAACGCCATGGGTTTTCTGTGCCAGCAGGGTTTCCTTATCAATAAACTGTTTGTTGTCGGTAAATTTTGTAATCCATCCCAAGCCTGCCTCTATCGGAGAGGTGGTTTCGTCGATGTCGTTGCCGTACAAACAGTAACCCATTTCTAACCGAAGGGTATCCCTGGCTCCCAGACCTACCGCTTGTATACCAAACTCTTTGCCCGCTTCAAATATTGCTTCCCAAACTTGTACCGCATCTTTGTTGTACATATATAACTCGAAACCACCGGCTCCGGTATATCCTGTATTAGATATAATCACTTCCTCTACGCCGGCAATTTTACCCTTTACAAAACTATAAAAAGGGATTTTGGATAGGTCAATATCCGTTACTTTTTGCAAAGTATCGATAGATTTTGGCCCCTGGATAGCCAACTGCGAGATAGCATCGGATGCATTTTCCAGTTCGGCTCCGGCAGTATTGTTTTTAACACACCAGTCCCAATCTTTATGTATATTGGCAGCATTTACCACCAGCAGGTACTTTTCCTCTTCGTACTTATAAACCAAAAAATCATCTACGATACCGCCTTTACCGTTAGGGAAATAAGCATATTGCGCCTGCCCCACATCAAGGTTGGAGGCATCGTTTGAACTAACTTTTTGTATAAAATCGAGTGCATTGGGTCCTTTAACCCAAAACTCACCCATATGCGATACGTCAAAAACACCTACTGCGTTGCGAACCTGAAGATGCTCAAGGCTTATACCTGTATATTCAATGGGCATTTCGTAGCCGGCAAAAGGCATCATTTTGGCATGTAGACGGTTATGGATGGCGTGGAATGCAGTTTTTTTAATGGTCATACCTTAGTTCGTTTTAATTGTCTTATATTTAATGTTTTTGTTGCTGATACAAATGTATACAATTGTTATTCCTTGCAATATGACAATTACTTTCTTTTTAGGTTTTGGCTAAATAATTGGGAAGGAGGCGCTAAAAATACAATATAGTATTTGTTTTTTTTAAAGAATATATATCTTTAAGTCCAATAAAGAATTATTAACTTACAGGTTTATGTTCTTATGATAAAAAAACATAGATTTGTAATCTATTTAAATATTAAAAGCCATGCTCTATGGAAGGGGATCTTAAATACGTCGATTTGACTTATCTTGAGGGGATTGCAGAAGGAGATACTGATATTATAAAAGAATTGGTAGAGATATTTATAGATCAGATCCCAGAGTTTACGGATGGCTTTACGGAAGGTATGCTAAACAATGATTGGATGAAAGTGGCAGCTATTGCGCACAAAGCCAAATCATCGGTTATGTCAATGGGGATGAAAGAGCTGGGTAATATAGACCTTAAAAATACGGAACTATTGGCTAAGCAGCTCCGTGTGATTGAACTATCCGAAAAGGAAAGCGTTACGCAAGAGCAGGAAGAGGAGATAAAAAAAATAAAATTAAATCTGGAGAGTTACCCTAAAGATAGAGTGGAGTGGGTGATTGAAAATGCAAACCGAGATGTTTTGCAAAATCTTATAGATAAATTTAACACCCTGTGCTTAAAAGCTGGGGATGAGCTGAGTACAGTGATAAGTACCTATTAAACCTTAAATACTCTTATGATTGAAACAAGAATGAATAACGGAATAGTAGTCGCCGGTATTAAAGATTCGGACAGACTTACTGCCGCAGTAGCGGATGATGTAAAAAGAGTGCTCACAAAAATAATATCCGAAAGCAATAGTAAAGTGGTGCTTAACTTGTCGAATATTCAATTTATCGACAGTAGCGGTTTTGGGGTGCTCATATCGGCTTTAAAAACAGCTCGGCAAAAAGATGTCCCCTTTGTTTTATGTTGCATCCACAAAGATGTGATGAGCCTGCTGACACTGATGAAATTGGATAAAGTGTTTGAAATATGTGAAGATGAAAGCATACTTGAATAAGGTAAGCAAGTAGCGTGTTTTATTGCTTTTGTTTATTGCCAGACTGGCTGTTTTCATAAAACCATTTCTTCCTTTACTTTGCCCTAGGTGCTTTGGTAATGAGGCTTAACGCAACGCACAACGATTGAGACCCAAACGAGACCTGAAATTCTATTGAATGAATAACCTGCACTAAATTCTAATTGGCTGACTTAAACGGTTTAATTTGATGTGTTTCGATAATATTTGAACTTGTTTCAGATAGGAACATAACACGACTTAACAATAACGGGATATTTATTTGTGTACCATTAATTACACCTTTAATTATGCCTTGATTATTGTTATTTGCAACACGATGCAGTAATTAAATTAACAGTAGCTAACTTCATTACTTAATCTGTTTATGTTGAAAATTTTATTATTGTAGAATGTGAGGTCTATAACCTACTTTTTCAAGGGAAGGTTTTGGAATACTAAAACGGAAGCAAGCATTCGGTTGTGCAAAATGTGCATTATCTTGCTTATCATACTTTTATAGCATTCATCAAACTGGTATTCTTAAAATGTCTGTTTACTTTATTGGTAAGTTTATATAGACGATTAAATGCCTCTGGCAGCATTTTAAAGTATTCAGATAATTTCCTGATCATATCTTTTGAAAGGCCTTTGTAATAAATTAAAATTTTAGATATAGTCCATTTCGATATATCCAAAATATCACCTCAATCCTCCGCCTTTAAATTGTGTTTTTACATCAAAGATTTAAATATTCAATTGGGTCTGAGGCTTTAAATGTGTTGTGTTCATTATCCTATTTTTCAATTAAAAGAGTAAGTCGATTAATTTCATCTTGAAATTGATTGCCATCTGAATTTTGGGGTAGATTTACCCGGATATTTCATTAAGAATAGAATAATAAACACTTATAATTTCAGGGGCTTGGTCACCTTTAATTCGGTTTTTTTTATTTTTTCAGATTATTTCAATAGCCGAAACGGGCAACCAGCCTTCACTGCCGTCACTTATCTCTATTTTGTTCCATTCGCCCAATTCTTCCAATATGTTTACTTTGGTTCCTTCGTGCAGGATAAAAAGAT
Source organism: Saccharicrinis carchari (assembly GCF_900182605.1). Taxonomy (NCBI): domain Bacteria; kingdom Pseudomonadati; phylum Bacteroidota; class Bacteroidia; order Marinilabiliales; family Marinilabiliaceae; genus Saccharicrinis; species Saccharicrinis carchari. Next base: position 1,003,069 of record NZ_FXTB01000001.1, on the reverse strand, counting down.
CGGTACCTCCTGCCGAGGGGGAGCTTTTAACGTTTACCGAAGGTTCAAAAATAATAGCACCATTGCGTTTGGTCAGTCGGTTTTTTTGTGATGACGAAAAATTAAATGCCACCATGGCACCCACAAATAAAAAGATGGCCAATGCAAATGTGGCTTGTTTTAGGTTTCGTGTACGTGAAAATAAAAAGATACCGAAACTAAATACAGCAAGAGCAAAAGCTACAATTGATATCATTGCCCAGGTATCGGACTTTGTTTTGTTTTTAAAATCGTTGAACCAGGTAATTAGAAAAAAATCACCGACCGTTTCTATTTTATCGGTTATCTGCATGTTGCTCATCTCCAGATTGTACCTAATGTCTTTGTCGTGTGGTGCAAGCAACAACGCCCGCTCATAGTTTAATATAGCCTGGGGCAATTGGCCCGATTTATAATACGCGTTGCCTAAATTATAATATAACTCGGCACTTTCTACCCCTGTTTTAAGTATATCGTTATAAGCCAAAACAGCTTCTTCGAACTTGCCATCGGTATAAAAGGCGTTTGCATCCTGGAATCTGTTATCCTGGGCATAAACCGAGGTAAACGACAACAGGATAAGCGTATATAGGATTAATTTCTTCATTGTTACTTTAGTTTTTAATTTGGTTGTCGAGTTGGCTAATGTTGGTCAGTGCACGTTGGTAAAGTTTATCCATTTGCTCAGCCCCTGCGGATCCGGGCGAGAAGCGGGCAAACTCACAAGTGTCGAGTATCGAAATCAGCTCTTGGCGTACCTCTGCATTAGCTCCTCTTTCTTCTATCAGCATACTTACTTTGTCCTTGTTCAGTTCGCTTACAGGTAAATAAAGCTTATCGCTTAAATAGGTGTACAAAGCCCTGAGTACTTCGTCGTAAAAGGCTTCATGATCTTTAGCCTTTAAGTAGGTGGACGATTTTTTCAAGCGTTTTTTGGCTATCTTATTGGCTCTTTTGTTTTTTGTTTGCAGCACATTGGCATTTTCGTGCATTCGCTTACGGTACAAAATAAATGCTAAAGCCAGCAATAGCAAAGGCACAATGTAACCCAGATAAAATAAAGTAGAACCAAATAAAAACGTACCTCGGGGTTTAAGGTGGGGATTACCGGTTTTGATAAAACGTATGTCCTTACCCACAAACCGTACATCTTCGCGGTTAACACCCGACGGGCTGTAGGTGCCGCCCGTATATTCCTGTCCATCTCCATTTTTTTCAACGGTTATGTTTATGGCTTGAGAACTTATTGTTTTAAAACTTTTGGTTTTATAGTCGAAATACGAAAACTTGAGCGGATCGATGGTGAAATTACCTGGGAAGCGGGGAATTATCAGATACTCAAAAGTTTTGCTTCCTTTCATTCCGGCAATGGTATTCTGAAAACTATTTTTCACCGTAGGATCAAAAATGTCAAAATCGCTGGGGAAATTCAACTCCGGTGCCGACATTAGTTTGTGGTTGCCCGTACCCGATACAACTACCTTGATGGTGATGCCATCGTTTACCTTCACCTTATCGGTGGAGGCAGAAACAGCCATGTTCAATTGGCCTACTGCTCCCGAAAAGGATTGCGGTTGGCCAGAAGGATAAGGTTTAACCTGAATTTTTATAGGATCAGATTTCACCCGTTTTTTTATTACCCGGTAGTTGTTATCAAAAAAATCGTCGAAAATACTTTGCGATCTGCGGCGTATGCGTTGCTTTATTAAAAATTCTATCTCGGTGGGTTCAATGGTTTGCGTTCCGGTATTTTGAGCATACAAAACTTTTTTCTCGAAAGTGCCAACCCGGTATTGCTTGTTGTTGATCACTTCATACGACCAGTCTATGTTACTGGCATCGGCCACATCCTGCACAATAAAGTTACGGAAATCGGGATGTTTGATATCAGATACATTGTCCAGATCGATGCGCGTGTATATTTTGGTTGTTAGCACAAGTGGTTCGCCCTGATAAATGCTGCTTTTGTTGTGGCTTACTTTAATAAAAAGATCGTCCTTGCTAAAAGAACCATCACCTGCCGAACTTTGTTGCTGTTGCTGCTGTTGCCGGGGTGCGGATCCGGATGTCCCCTTTACCACTTCAATATTCAATTTGTTACTCGAATATTTTCGCCCGTCAATGCTTATCTGTGCCGGTTCAATCACATAGTTACCCGGCTTGTCCGATTTTAAGATGTAAGTGTAGGTATATTGTTTGCTCCGCGTAACTTTACCATTGATTATTTGCGTACTGGAGCTTGTCATTACGCTGGGACCCATCAAAACGGTAAAGTCGGGCAGGGGGGGTAAGCGCAAGTCACTGCCTTCTTCGTTGACCGAATATACCAGCTGAAATTTCTCTCCCGACAATACTGCTTGCTTGGCCTGTGCCGAAAACTGTATGTCCTGGGCGCTAAGGCTATTAAAAGCACTAAGCAACAGAAGCCCGAATAATATATATTTTAATTTGTGCATCATCTCCATATTGTAATTCTTCGCAAAAATAGCACATAATTCTAAATGTGCCGTGGTAATGTAAATAGTGCTACAAAGGAATCAGTTTTTTGTAGTCAAGGTTTCTTTATTACAAAGACCTATTACCAGTTTTTCTCGATATTTTTAGCAGGTGCTCCTTTAATTTTTCTTTTTTCGTCCTGAAGCTCCTGTTCGTCCTGATCCAGTGCATTGAGGATACGCTCAGCCGCTTCTTTGGATATTTGATTTTCCTGTTGTTCCGGCTTATTGGCCTGATCTTCTTTATTCTGATCTTGTTTTTGCTGCTCCTGATCCTTTTTTTTCTGGTCTTTTTTATCCTGCTCCTCCTGTTCCTGATCTTTTTTATCCTGCTCCTGTTCCTGCTCTTGATTTTGGTCTTTATTTTGATCTTGCTGCTCCTTCATTTTCATGGCTGCAATCAAATTATACCGTGTTTCGTCATCTAAAGGGTTGTTGCGCAGGGCTTGTTTATACGCATCAATGGCCTTATCTATTTCTTTTTTAGTAATATAGGTGTTGCCAATGTTGTGCCATAGTTCGGATTTTTGCACTTTAGTGAGTCCTTCCCGGCTTATACTTTGGAACTGATTATAGGCCTCTTCGTATTTTTCTTGTTTAAAATAGGCATCACCCAGGTTAAATTCAGCCTCGAACGACGACTTTCCTTCTTTAAGTTTATCTAAAGCTTTCTTGTATTCAATCTCGGACTCGATAAACTTCCCTTCGTTGTATTGGTCGTTTCCGCTGCGTATATGTTTGCGTTCCTTTTGGGCAAATGTTTGTGCCGCAATTAATATCAATAGGATACTCAGTAAGCTTCTCATTTTTTATCCTCCTCTTCAAACAATTTAATTTTGCTTAAATATTTGTTTTTCCGTTCTAATACTATAAAATCTATCAACAACATAATCAGTGCTATCAGTGCTATATACTGAAACTGGTTTTCGTAGTCGGTATAAATCTTAGCCTCCATTTCTGTTTTTTCGAGTTTAGAGAGGTAGTCAACTAAATCGTTTATTCCCTTACGTATATTGTTGGCGGGTATAAATTCGGCATCCCCTGCTTTAGCAATTTCAACCAACATGGCTTCGTCGAGTTTGGATATCACCACGTTGCCCTCCCGATCCTTCATAAAATTATTTTTTCCACCACCAGGTATGGGGATGGGTGCCCCCTTGGGTAATCCCATCCCTACGGTATAAACCTTTATGCCTTTTTCTACGGCTGCTTTAGCGGCACCGATGGCATCGTCTTCGTGATTTTCGCCGTCCGTGATAACTATGATGGCTCTGTTAACGTTTTCCTGCGCACTAAAAGAGCTCATGCTACGCCGAATGGCCGCCCCGATAGCGGTCCCTTGCGTTGGTACTATGTCGGTATTAATGGAAGAGATAAACATTTTTGCCGAGGGATAATCAGTAGTGATGGGCAACTGTGTATACGCTTCTCCGGCAAAAACAATCAATCCCACCTTATCGTTCTGTAATTTGTCAACCAATTGATAAATGGCTCTTTTTGCCCTGTCGAGTCTGCTGGGTGCAATGTCTTGCGCATTCATGCTGTTACTCACATCTAAAGCTATCATTATTTCGATGCCCTTACGTTTTACCGTTTGAAGCTTTGTACCAAACTGTGGCCCTGCCAAGGTAAAGATGATGGCGCTAAGTGCCAGCAGTATCAAATAAAATTTGATGACCGGACGAATAGCTGAGACTCCCGGCATAAGCGGCTCCAGCAGCTCGGGATTGCCAAAACGTTGCAAAGCCCGTTTGCGCTTACGAGCTATCAACAGACTGGCAAAGGCCAATACGGGAATTAGAATCAGCAAGTATAAAAAATCGGGATGTTCAAATCTAAACATGGTGTTTTATAATTAATGCAAAGAAATTATCATTAGTTGAGTTTTTATGCGGCGAATCCGTTATGGCAGATTGCGCAACACAGTACTTTTTAAAAACACTTCCGTTAATACACATACAGCAGCTAAAATAGCCCACAGCATATACTCTTCGGAGTGTTTGGTATATTCTTTAACTTCTATTTTGGTTTTCTCCAGCTGGTCAATCTCCTCGTATATTTTTCTAAGGCCGCTTTTATCAGTAGCCCTAAAGTATTTTCCATCGGTTATACTCGAAATCTGTTTCATCATCTCTTCATCTATCCGTACTTCCTCTTCTACAAGCCGGGTACCGTAAGGCGTTTGTACGGGTCGTTGCGCTACGCCTTGTGTTCCAACGCCAATGGTATACACCCTAACGCCAAATGTTTTGGCTATTTCGGCTGCTGTGAGAGGTGCCACCTCGCCGCGGTTGTTTACACCGTCGGTTAACAGAATAATTACCTTCGATTTCGCATCACTGTCCTTAATACGACTCACTGCTGTAGCCAGCCCTAAACCTATGGCAGTACCGTCTTCTACCATATGGGTAGTAATGTCGGCCATCATATTCACCAGCACTTTTTTGTCGGTGGTAAGCGGACATTGCGTAAAACTTTGTCCGGCAAATATTACAATACCAATTTTATCGTTTTCGCGTGCCGACATAAACTGTATCGCTACTTCTTTAGCCGCTTCCAGTCGGTTGGGCTTAAAATCCAGTGCCTCCATACTTGATGATATATCCATCGCCATCATAATGTCGATACCCTCGGTAACCACGTTGTGCGAACTGTTGGACGATTGCGGGCGCGCCAGTACAATTACCAGAAAAAGTATGGCCAACGATCTCAACACAATAGGCAGATGCCTTAAATATACTTTCCAGCTCACAGGCGCCTTTTTAAATCCTTTAAGCGATGATATTTGCAGCGAGGCTTGGGCGCTTTTGTGTTTCCAGACATACCAGGCTACCATGGGCAACACCAGCAACGCCAGATATAGGTAATTGGGATGTAAAAAAGTTATGTCGTTCATTGTAAATAATCTTCTGTAACTATATTAATTAAACTGTCCTGGTTTTTCTTAGCCCAAATAATTGGCTATGCCTATCCTTATTTCAAAAATTATCTCTGTCACCGATAGTGACTATGTTCGGCATCCAGAAATAAAATCAGCGAGCAGGCTGTCGATTTTCAATTCGGTAAAAAACTTTTTCCAAAAGTTTGACTTCAGCTGTATCGGGATTCACCCCGTAAAAACGACGGGCAGGCTCTGAAATTTATTCATATTTAATAAAAGATGAATCGTTCAGCTTAAATATGCTATTTATCGGAAACCGTTATACTGGTTTCGGCTTCTTTAGCCAGCATTTCTTCTTTTTCTTCCTCCAGGGGTTTTATTTCTTCTTTTTTGGTCTGGTTTACAAAAAAGTAGGCATTCATCAAACTTATCCCGTTTTCGTCGGGTAAGGGAGTAAACTTGGCAAACTTAACCAAGTCGGCCAGTTCGAGTACTTGCTTTAGTTGCTCCATCGATTTAGGCCCAATCTCCAGTTTGCTGAGTGAGTCGAATATCTCCTGTGATGTTTGTTCCATGGCCGGTTTTTCGTAACGCTTTTCGATGTAGTTACGAATAGTGTCGCTTACCTGGGTATAAAACTCCTTCACTCTATTATGTTCCCAAAGTTTGGATGCTTTAATTTTATCGAGTTCGCGCAGTGCGATAATGTGAGCCGGTTCTTCGGGTTTGGCTTTAATCAACGATAATCCACCTTTGGTGTGCTTATTACGTAAGTACAGAAAAAGCCATATCAGGAGTGCCAAGGCTATTGCGATTCCCCCGTATAAGTAAATATAGTGTAGTACTTCGCTCAATTTAAATGGCGCCTCCTGCGGCCCTTTAATATCCATCACCCCTTTTTCGGGGTTAACCTCTTTAAAGGGGTTAACCACCATCAAACTCAGTGCATTAGACGAAGCGATGTTTTTTGCTTCCTGCTGAATAACCTCTATTTGTATGGGCGGAATGTAATGTAATCCGCTATCGAATGAGGTAATCCGGTACAGTTGAGAAAGTACCAGACGGTTATTGTCTATCTTCATACTGTCCACCCCGCCTTTATCCACTATCTCGATATTTTTGGTGATGGTATCGGTAAAAAACGGAAAATTGACGATTAATCCTTCCGGTTGACTTACCTCCAACTTTAAGTCTATTTGTCCGCCAATAACAATCATGGTACTATCCAATGTGGCCGTTACATTTACTTGTTGCGCTTGCATAGCAAAACTCATAGCCGAAAGCAGCATGGCCACAAAGCTAATTTTTAAGCCAAAACGTTTCATCGTATTTAAAATTACCATTCCGCTCATCACATTCGTTTTTTAAATAAGTACATCAACGATTTCACATAATCCTCGTCGGTACGGATAGAGGTATTGTCGATACCGCACTTGCGGAATATGGCTTGTGTGCTTGCATCACTGTCTCTCCACCATTGGGCATAGGCCTCCTGTACACTTTTGTTTGAGGTGTCAATCCAGGAATAGTTGTCCGTTTCGGCATCCTTCATTTTTACCAGACCAACGGCGGGCATTTCTGTTTCGCGTTTGTCGTAAATTTTTAGCGCCACCACATCGTGTTTTTGATTGGCAATTTTAAGTGCGTTCTCAAAGTCGTCATCCATAAAATCGGAAATCACAAATGCTGTACACCTTTTTTTTATGGCATTGGTGAGGTAGCGCAAAGCTTCGGCAATGTTGGTGGTACGGTTATCGGGTGTAAACGAAATCAACTGGCGGATAATATGCAAAATGTGTTTACGTCCTTTTTGGGGAGTGATAAACTTTTCTATCTTATCCGAAAAAAAGATAACACCTATTTTATCATTGTTTTGTATAGCCGAAAAAGACAATACAGCAGCTATTTCGGTGATAATGTTTTTCTTGTATTTAAATGAGGTTCCAAATTCCCGCGAACCTGAAACATCAATGAGCAGCATCACCGTCAGTTCCCTTTCTTCCTCAAATATTTTAACATAGGGATGGTTGAAGCGCGCAGTAACATTCCAGTCGATATTCCGTATGTCGTCGCCGTATTGGTACTCGCGCACTTCGCTAAAGGTCATACCACGACCTTTAAATGCCGAATGGTACTCGCCTGCGAATATATTATTGGAAAGCCCTCTGGATTTTATTTCTATCCGTCGTACATTTTTTATTAGATCTGCTGTATCCATGTTTTTTTGCTGTAATGATCGGTATTCAGTTATCAGTCATCCGTTGCAACAATGTGACATCCCGTCATCTTAATCTAATGAATTTACTGACGAGAAATTAGTTGGCAATGAATAGTTTATAGCTCGCTAAAGCTTTAAACATGTCACTTTTAACTCTTCACCCTTTAAGGAACTTCCACCGTATTTAATATGTCGTTGATCACATCTACCGAAGTAATATTATTGGCCTCCGCCTCGTAAGAGAGTCCAATCCTGTGGCGCATCACATCGTGGCAAACAGCGCGAACATCTTCAGGTATCACATACCCCCGGCGTTTGATAAAAGCATAGGCCTTAGCTGCCATTGACAGGTTGATACTGGCACGAGGCGAACAACCGTACGAAATCATCTCCTCATATTTCTCTAGTTTATATTGCGATGGGAAACGAGTAGCAAAAACAATATCAACGATGTACTTTTCAATTTTTTCGTCCATATAAACATCCTTTACCACTTTACGGGCGCGGAGGATATCCTCGGGTTTTAAAATGCACGATGCTTTAGGGAATGATTGTGCCAGATTGTGTCGGATAATCATTTGTTCCTCCTCTTTTTTGGGATAGTCGATAACAACCTTGAGCATAAACCGGTCAACCTGTGCTTCAGGAAGAGGGTAAGTTCCTTCCTGCTCAATGGGGTTTTGCGTGGCCATCACCAAAAAGGGTTCTTGCAATTTGTGCGTGGTTTCGCCAATGGTTACCTGACGCTCCTGCATGGCTTCAAGTAAGGCGCTTTGTACTTTGGCCGGGGCACGGTTTATTTCGTCGGCCAGTACAAAATTGGTGAAGATAGGCCCTTTTTTAATAATAAACTCTTCGTTCTTTTGGCTATAAATCATCGTACCCAAAAGGTCGGCAGGCAGCAAATCCGGTGTAAATTGTATCCGGCTAAAATCGGCATCCACAATAGTGGCTAAGGTGTTGATGGCTAATGTTTTTGCTAATCCCGGCACTCCCTCCAGCAGGATGTGGCCATCGCTCAACAAGCCAATTAACAAACCCTCTACCAGATGTTTTTGGCCTACGATGACCTTGTTCATTTCAATGGTCAACAAATCTACAAACGAACTTTCGTTTTTTATCCTTTCGTTTAACTCCCTAATATCAACAGATTGCTCCATGGGTATATTGTTATTGTTAATTAAATAATGCTTTTTTCAATGGATTTCAAAATTAGTTTTTTAATGTCCAGTGGAGAGTTCAGGACTGTTAAAAGATGTTAATGAATTGTTCTGATGACCTATAAATAGTATAATTTAACACTTCCTTAACTTATTGTATGGATTGCTTTAACGCTTTGAACTAATTTGGCAAAGTTTGGTTTAAAGTAATAATTCATTTAAGATAATCAAGCGCATGGATTGTGTTGAAATGATTAAGTGCGTCCATGGTTGTTTGTAACAGACATTAAATAAAACAAAAAATAATGAGCAAATTTAAAGATAGAGATTTTGTATGTAAGCATATGATGCTCCGAAAGCAGGATTTGGTAAAAGCCATACACGATAAACAACTAAAAACGGTGGACGATGTGCAGGATGAGACCGGTGCTGCCACCATTTGCGGAGCTTGCTACGATGATGTGGAGGAGATATTGCATGAAGAACTGGAAAAAGAAAGGAAGTTGAAATTGCTTCGCGGATAGGTTCACAGAACTTTAAAAGCCAGGAGACGGTGGCCGATGATATATAAAAAAGGAGGTGAGCATAGCGCCACCTCCGTGTACAAAACATTGTAAATGATGTATTTCGATTCCATCTAAATTAAAAGCAGCTTCTGCCATTAAACGAGGGAATATTTAATCGAGCTTATGGATCACCAATCCCGATCGTAGCTTAGGTTCGAACCAGGTAGTTTTTGGCGGCATGATGTTGCCTGTGTCGGCAATATCGATAAGCTGCTGCATGCTAACCGGATACATGGCAAAAGCCACTTCCATTTCACCACTGTCCACTCTTTTCTTCAATTCGCCAAGACCACGAATACCGCCAACAAAATCAATCCGTTTATCGGTACGTAAATCTACTATGCCTAAAATTTTATCTAAAACAAGATCCGATAATACCGTTACATCCAATACGCCAATAGGGTCTTTGTCGTTATAGGTGCCCGGCTTGGCATTCAATTTATACCAATGCCCATCTAAATACATCGAAAATTCGTGCAAGGCAGTAGGTTTAATGATTTCTTTTGCAGCCGGCCCCACCTCAAAGCTTTCGCTTAGCTTATGGATAAAGGATGCCTTGCTCAGACCGTTCAGATCTTTTACCACACGGTTGTAATCGATAATTTTAAGTTGTGTATCCGGAAAATGTACCGCCAAAAAGAAGTTGTAGTTTTCTTCCCCGGTATGATTGGGATTCTGTTCGCGTTTTTCTTTGCCCACCAAAGCGGCTGCGGCAGTTCGGTGATGGCCGTCGGCAACATAGGTGGCAGGTACTTTGTTAGCGAAAAGCTGCTCGAGATGCTGATTGGTTTGGGCATCCTTAACCACCCAGAAATGGTGTCCGAAACCATCCTCGGCGATAAAATCGTATTCCGGTTTTTGCCTGGCTACAATGTCTTCAACTATTCGGTCTATCTCTTTTACATTAGGATAGGTAAAAAAAACAGGCTCAATATTGGCATTGTTAATGCGTACATGCACCATGCGGTCTTTTTCTTTCTCGCTGCGCGTAAGCTCATGTTTTTTAATGATGCCGTTTAAATAATCGTCAATGGATGCTGCACCCACTATGCCATACTGCGTTCGGCCGTCCATGGTTTGGGCGTAGATGTAAAAATGGGCTTCGGTATCTTGCACCAGCCAGCCCTTTTCCTGAAACAGCTTAAAATTCTGTACCGACTTATCATATACCTCTTGCGAGTGGATATCCGTATCCGCCGGACAATCTATTTCGCTTCGTGTAACATGCAGTAGCGATTCCGGTTTTCCCTGCGCCATGCGTGCCGCTTCCTCGCGGTTCATCACATCATAGGGTAGGCAGGCTAAGGTAGCTGCTATTTTTTGAGGAGGACGAAGGCCTTTAAATGGTTTTACTATTGCCATATGCTTTGGTTTTATACATTTTTTAAACGCTTTACAAGATAAGCACTAATTGTTGCAACACAAGGTGATTTTTGTCAAGTAGTTCGGAAGGAGTTTTATTTCATTATGGTGATATGATTTTATCCAGGGCTTTTTTTAAAGGGCAAGTGAACGGTATGGGCAAACCACGCCGATAGTTGTTCATTAAGCGTGTAGATTCTTGGGCCAGCATACGTCGCACTTCTCTTCTTTCGCCTTTTATACGGGCAATTTTCATGTGGTCGTAGGCCGTTGTTTGGTGGCGCATCCAGGCAATTACAGCACGTGCAGCCCGCTCATGGACGGGTATCATGGCGGTACGTGCTACGGTTCCGCTACCCACAGGTACTGCATGGCGTGTAACTAAAATGGCCATTGCCCGTGCAACAGGTGCATAATCGGAATGAAAGTTTAAGAATTTCTCCACCTCGGCACAGAATTCTATTTCATAGGCTTGTTGCTGTTTTTTGCGACGTTTGGCATTATATTCCTTTTTCTTTAGGTAATCATCGGTGCTTCGGGTAGCCTCCATTTCTTTTTTTGCCATTTCAATAACTTGGGTAGGTGCCCAAACACCTTTGGACATAATGCGACGACCTTTTTTAAATACTACCCGCCAATATTTGCCATTGGCCGTCACTTTTCGGGTCACCCCTGCATCGCCCGCAGGTAAAAAACTCCACTGCGAGGGAGGGCTCAAGAGCTGTCCTTTTGCATCAAATAATTGTCCGGTTTTATTGCTCGTGACGGTTAGGTTTTTTTCGCTCATTTTTTTTAAGCAAAGAAACGAAAAAACGGATCAATATGCTGTTAAAAAGGTAAGCGGAAAGACTACATTAAAGTAGAGCGAATAGTTTGAGGAAATATGAAAATTGCGCTATTGGGTGTACTTATAATTCGTGTCAGGGATTAGAAAAAGCGGCGATTTTTGCCCTTAATGCTTTTGAAATAGCTTTTTTAAATGATACCGGCGATTATCCGGTAACCAATCCTTTTACTGGTGTTGCTCCGGAGGCTACGGGAAAGGCATTGAGTGCTACGATGCCAATAACCATAGCCGTTAGAACATCCGAAATGGCTTACTTTGTTGTGAAGCTTGTTTTTTAAAGTGAAAAACTTGGTTTGGAAAGTAAAGTACTAATTTATTTTGTAATAATATATTTTTAAAGGTAGTGAAGCATAGCGTTTATTTTATCAATTGATACAGCGAAACGTGGTATGTTTTCCCCATAATTTTATTTAGTTCACAAAGTTATAAAGATGATAATTCGTTGTCATGAAAAAATACAGTCATAATAGTTAGGCAGACTTGTTGTTTACCCATCGGAACAGCTTTTTAACATTGTATTGCACATCATCCAAAAATAAACCTATTAGTAAAATGCCTGCAGCAAATAGTAGTACAAAGAATCCAATTTTATTATAGAGGATTACACCCACGAGACCACCTAAAAAGAAGAAGAAAATAATGTTTAACCTCAACTTTATGGTGGATACATTTTCACGATAAAACTGTTTCTGCGACGAAAACAATAAATGCGACAACTCCAGTCCCAAGTCAGTAAATAATCCGGTTAGGTGGGTGGTTCTTACAACTGCATCTGATATTCGGGTTACAAATGAGTTCTGTACGCCCATGGCAAACAGTAATAAGCATGCTATCCAACTTGGTGATATTGCAACATTGCTATACACCATAAAGGGAACAATAACAAGTATGGTAAACTCTAACAATGTGGGCAGTAAATATTTGTTTATTTTCCTGTGTATTCTTATCCATTCTATTAATACGCCCGAAGTAAATGAACCAACTAAAAATGAGGCGAGATAGCCTATATATATAAATACGATAGTCCAATCCATTGCATGCGTACCTAATATTAAGGTGGCAAAATGACCTGTAACATTTGAAGTGAGCGTATGTATACCTAAAAAACCTGTTATATTAACCAGGCCTGCAATAAAAGAAAGGGGCACGGCAATTCGCACATTGTGCCTGGGTGTGCGTGATTCTCCCTGGTGTCGGAACATTTTTAATTGATTTGAGGTAATTTGACTGTGCAGCACCGCGCAGCTTATGTTATGGGTTGCTGGCGTGCTGTATATCTGAAGCATACAAATATAATGTTTCGATAAGACTAAAGCATCTGAACTATTCAATTTAAGAGAAATTAACGTTGGAGTTGGAATTTTCAATAATCCTTTATACTATTGTGAAGGCTCTTTTTAAATCTACACGCAAACCCCACATGGAGCATATTCAACAGGCATATTGCAGGCGATTAATGAATAATGACAAAAGAGTGATTGATGAAATTTACAAGCAGTTTCATCATAAAATTTTTCGCTTTTCATTTTCGTTTTTAAAAAACGAAGAAGACGCCTACGATGTTGTTCAAGAGGTGTTTGTTAAATTTTGGGAGAAGCGCTCATCTTTAAATTCAGACAGTAATATAGAGGCCCTCTTCTTTACCATTGCAAAAAATACCATACTTTCAATATTTCGCAAGCGTTCTTCCGAACAAAAATACCTGAATTATTTAAAACAAACGGTGGATACCAACAGCTCAGGGACAAAAGAACAAGTCGATTACTTTTTTTTGAAGGAACAGTATGATAAGCTAGTTCCCCAGCTACCACCAAAACGAAAGGCCATTTTTTTATTGAGTAGGGAAAAAGGACTTTCTAATAAAGAAATTGCTAAACTTAAAGGAATTTCGGAAAAAACAGTTGAAGATCATATTACTAAAGCGCTCGCATTTCTTCGAAAAGATTTTTTGCTTTTTGGCGTATGGGCCGGGCTATACGTCAACCTATTTTTACAATAAATAACGCGCAAGTTTTTCCTTACTATTATTTTATTTCCTTATCAAGCCAATGGCCTGTTTCAGTGTAATCTACTGCATTGTGAGAAACGGTGACGGATCGGTATTGCGATTCAAAGAAATTATTTTTAAAAATAAAGCAGGGGTAGCATACAACTTGTGCGTTATACCTGTAATAAATGCGGAATACGTTAGTTGAATTCCAACTCGACAATTGTGTCGTTGAAAAAATAATAAGAATAAATAGTAAAAAAACAAGTAGAGAGCAGGGGTAAAAGGCGGCTTGTGCGTTTTACAGATATCAGAGCGATAAAATATGAAGAAGAAGATTGATAAATATATTGAGGGAAACTATTCCAATACAGAACTAAATGAGGTCATATCTATACTTAACGATAAGGAAGCTGAGCCGGAGTTGGAAAAAGTAATGCATGGATATTGGAAAAAATGTGGAAACGACCCTATCGGGGATGAAAAGCATTTCGATCGGATATTAAGTAAGGTACATCACCAAATTAACCTGTCAGCAAAACAAATATCAACCGGGCGCAAGGTCTATCTCCTGTTTTCGAAGATTGCTGCCATTGTGATGATACCTTTGTTGATGGCCTTAGTATATTATATTGGCAAAAGCACAAAGGATAACTATGTTGCCAGCAACAAAATTACAGTTCCGTTGGGAGCGGTAAGTCAATTAACCTTGCCCGATGGCACTTTGGTTTGGCTTAACTCAGGAAGCACCTTCACCTATCCGTCGTCTTTTAAAGCAAATGATATGCGCCTGGTTCAACTCGAAGGCGAAGCTTATTTTGATGTAGAGAATAATTCTGAGCTACCCTTTATTATAGACATGAACAACCTGGATGTAAAAGTAACCGGTACGGCCTTTAATATCCGATCGTACACCGACGAAAACCTGATGTCGGTGGCCTTGGTGGAGGGAGCCGTTGAAATAGGAGAACTAAACCAAACGGAAGGAATATTTAAAAATATAGCAGATTTAAACCCCAATGAGGTAGCTACTTTAAACAAAGCCAAAAATACTTTAGATATCAGCCAATCAAACAATATCAGTAAGTTTACATCCTGGAAATCAGGGCGTACCATATTTGATAATGACCCCATTGAGGTTGTAGTAGCCCGTTTTGAGAAACTGTACAATGTGGATGTAGTGATTGAAAATGATGAGCTTTTGGAGTACCGTTTTACTCTTACCTTTACCAATGAAACGCTGGAAAGGGCGTTGAAAATACTGCAGCTATCGTCGCCCATATCATCTGAAGTTATTGAACAGAATGAAAATAACGAGGGCGTATTTAGCAAGAGAAAAATAATTTTACGAAAGGCACAATGATAAGTACATAAGGTGAGTGCTAATTATTAACTAAATAAAAAAAATCTATGAAACGAAACGTACAAAAACCCCCTTAAAAAAAATGGAGAAATCAATGATGGTTAGGCCATTATTAAACTAATTAATATTAAATAAAAAAGGAGAGTGTTACCAGCACTCTCCCAAACGATTTTAACCTGCTGAAACAGGAAAAACCATAATTTAAAAACGCTCAAATATATGAAAAAAATGTCGAATTTTTGGAGAAGGAACTATGTACCTTTTTCAAAGCAAAACAGACGAGTTATGAAAATAACATTACTATTGATGTTGGGTGCGATATTTAGCCTGCAGGCTTCCAATAGTTACTCGCAAAACACCCGTATCACTGTGCGCGAGAGCAACACAACGGTTCGCGATGTGCTCAAAGTTATTGAAGATAAATCGGAATTTTATTTTGCCTATAACAACAAGCTTATTGATGTTGAACGACAGGTTGATGTAGATGTAGAAAAAGAAAAGATAAGTACTGTACTCGATCAGTTGTTTAGGGGCACCGATGTGACCTACGCCATACTCGACAGGCAAATTGTTTTGTCATCGGCTAAAGCGATGAGTGGTGTACAACAGGCCGGGCAGCGAACTATTACGGGTAAAGTACGCGATAAATTGGGCGAACCGGTTCCGGGTGCATCTATAATGGTGAAGGGCAGTACAATGGGAACCATAACAGATATGGATGGTAATTACAGTTTGAGCGAGGTGCCTGCTAATGCCACATTGGTGTTTTCGTTTATAGGAATGATAAACCAAGAGGTGGTCTTGTCCGGACAGTCAGTTGTAAATATCACCTTGGAGGAAGAAACCATAGGACTGGACGAAGTGGTGGCCATAGGTTATGGGTCAGCAAAAAAATCAGATCTTTCTTCATCTATAGCTACCGTTACCGGGTTGGATAAAATTAACAGTCGTGCCATTACAAGTCCATCGGACTTTCTGCAGGGAAATACGGCCGGTGTTACTGTAGTGCAGCAGGGTGGCGATCCAACTAAAACGGCTAAAGTAGTAATACGTGGTGTTGGTTCGGTTAGCGACGAGTCGCCATTGTGGGTGGTTGACGGAATGCCTTACTATGGCGGAGCAATCAACCCCAACGATATTGAAACAATGTCCATATTAAAAGATGCGGCTTCGGCTGCCATATATGGAGCACAGGCTGCTTCAGGTGTAATTGTTGTTACCACCAAAAGTGGTAAGAGTGGCAAGCCCAAGGTTAGCTTCGATTTTTTTACCGGTGTACAACAGGCCATGAACAAACCAACACCTTTGAATGCCGAGCAGCAGAGCTGGGCCTATAATACGGCAACCGATAATTCCGGTGCGTCGCGCTTACCGGCTCACGATGCTGCCCAAAATCCGTGGGGTGCTGTTACGCGTACCAATTGGGTGGATGCCATATTTAGGACAGCCAAAGTAAATAATGTAAATGCTTCTGTATCCGGCGGCGGTGAAAAGGGACGGTATATGTCTTCGTTCAATTACCAGGATAAGGACGGTCTACTAATAGGAACAAACTCAAAACGTTTTGCCCTCAGGTTAAAAAGTGCATATGATATTACGGATAAAATAACAGTAGGTGAGAATTTTTATATGGCTCGTACCGAAGCGGTAGGTGCCAATACCTCTTCCAGTTATTCCGGTGCGATTATTAACGCCATGTACATGCCTTCAGCTGCACCTATACGCGACGAACAAGGTAATTTTCATGGAGTTGCCCCCGAAGGTTCTGTATTTGCCGGTGCTTATGGCGATGTGTATAATCCCGTTGCCTTATTGAGCAGACCAAGCACAACGAATCCTATTACAAACATGAATGCGAACGCCTACCTGGATTATAAAGCCTTTGAAGGTTTCAAGTTCCGTACCTCGTTTGCTATCGACCTGAGAGATGACGATTATAAAAAGTTTACACCCAGGATACCGGAGTCCGGTCGTCGTACGGATATGAATTATATGGATCAATCCTGGTCTAATCGCAACAAATGGATCTGGGATAATCAGATTAATTACGAAAGATCTTATAAAAAACACAATTTTAACCTTACTGCAGTGTACTCGGCCCAGCATACCGATTATGAGTATAACGTGGTTAATGCACAGGATTTTGCACGCGAAGAAGAATGGTATCATTATTTAAAAAATGCGGGCGAAATAGTAGAGTGGGACAGTGATGTATATGAAGACGCTTTAACCTCAGCAATCGGCCGTTTCCGTTATAATTATGCCAGTCGTTATTTCTTCTCGGCCAGCATACGAAAAGATCGTTCGTCGCGTCTGGCAAAAGAAAACAATAGTGATGTTTTTTCTTCTCTTTCGGCAGCCTGGAGATTGTCCGAAGAGCCTTTCCTGAATGATGTAGATTGGTTGAGCTCCTTAAAACTGAGGGCTTCCTGGGGAGAGATTGGGAATATCCAGTCAGTGAATTATTATGCATATAACGTGCCCATGAGCTCCCACAGGCCTTACCTTGGTGAGAACCCGGCTTATCTTCCGGGATATTATGTGGCACAGCAATCGAACAGAGACTTGAAATGGGAGAGATCAGAAACCTACGATTTGGGTTTAGATGCTACTTTATTTGGCGGTCGCCTGGAATTGGTTGCCGATTATTTTGAGAAGACTACCCACGACATGATCCTGACAAATGCTGCAGATCCGCATACCGGTGTGAGCGATGGGCCAACTTCCAATGTAGGCAATGTTAAAAACAAGGGGTTTGAAGGATCTTTGATTTATAGGAATAACGATAGACAACTAAAATACTCCATAGGAGCTAATTTTTCGACGATAGATAATGAACTATTGGATCTGGACGGATATACCAGCGATTACATTTATCATAGCAACAATGTTCGCTCCTCTTTATTTCCGTTCCGTTCCGAGCCCGGGCAGCCTTTATATAGCTACCATTTGGTTACTTCGGAGGGTATTTTTAAAACACAGGCCGAAATAGATGCGCACACATTTAACGGTGCACCCATTCAGCCCAATGCCAAACCCGGTGATCTTAAATTTACCGATGCCAACAACGATGGAAAGATTTCGGACGAGGATAGGGTATTTCATGGTAACGCTTTTCCCACTTTTACCTATGCTTTCAATATTAACCTGGAATACAAAGGCTTTGACCTGGCTATTATTTTACAAGGAGTTGAAGGGTCGAAGGCGTTTAATGGATATAAGTACTCAACATACAATATGAGCGAACAAACTTATAATCGCGACAATCGTATTTTAGGTGCTTGGTCTACAAGTAATCCCAATTCAAATATCCCCAGGTTGCAAACCAGTGACGACAACAGAAACTTTGCTACCAACTCAACGTGGTATCTCGAAGATGCGTCGTACCTGCGTATGAAGAATATGACCCTGGGCTATACCGTTCCGCAAAATGTGCTCAATAAGGTAATTAAAGGTTCTAATCTGCGTATTTATGTTACAGCCGAAAACCTGTTTACCATTACCGATTATTCTGGATTGGATCCGGAAGTAGGCGGAATAGGACTTGATGTAGGTTCCTATCCGGTAGCGCGCACATTGTCAACTGGTTTGTCATTTACTTTTTAGCCTGAACTATTCATAAATTTTTTAAAATATGAATAAAGTTTAGGTTAACCCCGACATAGCGGAACTTTTATTTTTGAAAAAAAATTATTAGTGAAACTTAGTCGCTACCGGAGGTAGAAATAATTCAAGAAACAACGTTCGACATAGTCAATTATTTGGGTTAATTTGATTTGAAGAAAATGATTATTTTAAGAAGATTAAAAACGAAAACAATGATGAAACGAGCCATGACAAACCTTTCTCACACACGAGGAGGATTGAGTTTGGTGAGTTCCATGTGACCATTGAAAAACAAAATTTAGACACATGAAAAATATAAGAATATCGAATATTGTTGCCGCTGTGATAATGATTTTTACAGCCTGGGGATGCTCGGATAGCTTTACCGATTTAACCCCTAAGGGAAGTGCAACGGAAGGAAACTACTGGCAGACTCAGGATGATGCGCTGGCAGGAGCAAATGCCATGTATTATTACATGAAGGACGAAGATATGTTTGCCCGTGGATTTATGTGGTACATCAATGCCTCGGACGATATGATAACAGGCCGTAATAATGCGCGAGCCGATGCTGCCGTCAACTTTACCTTAAGTGGCGATGAGGGGTATTTTAGTTGGATGTATCCGCAGTCGTACAAAATTATCCGCAGAGCAAACGACGTGCTGGCACATGTGCCAAGCATTGAGATAGAGACATCGTTGAAAAACAGAATCTTGGGCGAAGCCTACTTTATGCGTGCTTTCCATTATTTTTGGCTGGCTCATACCTATGGCGATAACGGACCAAACGGTGGTGTACCTATCGTAACTGAAGAGAACATGTTTCAGGATCATTTTACACGGCCTGCCAGTGTAGTCGAAAACTACGAACACATCATCAGCGACCTGGAAAAGGCGGTTGAGATACTGCCCCTTTTCACCGCGTATGCCTCTGCCGATCTGGGACGGGCCCACAAAGATGCTGCACTGGCCTACATAGCTAAAACATACTTATATTGGGCACAGTACGATAACTCCAAGTGGGACAAAGTAATTGAGTATTGCGATAAGGTGACCAACTCCGGATCGGGCCGGAAAATCCTGGATACGGACAGTCCTGCAACTGATTTTGGGGATGTGTTCACCTACCAGCAAAATTATGGACCAGAGTACATTTGGTCGGTAGTTTCAGGAGTGGATGCCGGAAGCAAACTACCCGGGGTAATGCTCGAAAACAAAGGATGGGGCGATTACAATGGTTGGGGATACTATCAGCCAACGCTTGAATTGTATAATGCCTATGAACCGGGCGATATGCGCCGTAGCGAAACTATTTTGGAGTTTGGCCAGGAGTTTAAATGGTTCGGCGAAACCCGGAGATATACTTCGCAGAACTCACAATCGGGTTTTCAGTTTAACAAATATATGGACGCCTATGGCTATGAAAACCCTGTTGGAACAACCATCAATCCAAACGGAAATGCTCCAACAACTATTGCCAATGTGCCTATTATGCGTTACACCGAAATAGTATTGATGAAAGCAGAAGCCCTGCTTATGAAAAGCCAGAATGCCGATGCCGAAATAAATATGGTTCGTAACAGGGCTGGTTTGGCTCCTATTACCAATGCTGGCATGAGCGATTTAAAACAAGAACGACGTGTAGAATTCGCAGGTGAGTTTGCCAACAGGCACTTTGATTTGGTTCGCTGGGGCGATGCCGACGATACCTACAATATGCCCCTGCACGGTCGTGACCATGCTGATAAAACCGATCCTGATTCGCCATATACCGTAATCGAGGTGCTGGCTGCACGTTCACAATTCGATCCGACAGTACATCATGTATGGCTTATTCCCAACGATGATATTGCCATATCAGGAATACCTCAAAACGAAGGTTGGAATTAACAAGTGTAGTAGAGAAAGCCTGTAATTCAAGGCTTTCTCTACTCTTTTTTCGTTTGAATAAATAGGGTGTGAGACTTCAATAATGAAAATTGCCGTACAATTTTAAATTCCATGAAATCGAGTGTTATGTGGATACTATATTTGAGCAATGGGATGGTTTTATTCATTTAAATAAAGGCATCTCAAATAAATTAATGCCAATAATTAGTGATCATTGGGGTGATTATTTTAGTTGGAACGGAAATGGAGATATTCCTCTCGAAGAAAAAAAGAAATTACTAAGTATCATCTCTGACGTAAAAAAAGAAGGCTACGTAATTCGCTTTTGGGGTACCCCTAACGCAACTAAAAAGCAAAGAAGGGCTATCTGGACAGAATTGTTGGGTGCCCGGGCTGATCTAATTGGGACCGATTATTTAGATGAGATCAAATTTTTTCTCCATTAATACCCTTCCATGAAATGGTATTTTCAATTTTAATGAAATAGGTAATATTAAATAATTATGAAACATATATATCATTTATCTATCGTTGTTATATTGTTATTTCATATTGGAATAACATTAGCTGGCGCACAAGATAAAGTTGAGCTAAGGTTCAATAATGAGGGTACATTTAAAATCGCACAAATAACCGATACGCATTGGAACAACTCTTCCGACGAATATAAGAAAACAGAAGAAACCATACGTATTGTGCTAAGAGCCGAGAAACCGGATTTGGCCGTTTTAACGGGCGACATTGTTACTGCCGACCCGGCAAAAGAAGGCTGGTTATCGCTGGCTAAAATTTTTGAGGAAGAAAAAATCCCGTGGGCAGTTACTTTGGGTAACCACGATGCCGAACCCGATGTTACCCGTAACGGAATTTTCGAGATACTGGAAGGCTTACCCTACTTTGTTGGGGAGGCCGGAGATGTGCACGGTGCGGGTAATTATGCATTACCGGTAAAAGGCGCTAAAGGAAATAGCACCGCAGCAGTTTTATACTGTATCGATTCCAATGATTATTCCAGTAATCCAATGATCAGCAACTACGATTGGATTCGCTTCGATCAGATTGCGTGGTACCGGAATAAGAGTGATGAGTTTACCGCTGCTAACAATCAAATGCCACTTCCCTCTCTGGCGTTTTTTCATATCCCGCTAATCGAATATAACGAAATAGTAGGGGCAGAAACCACGGTGGGCGATCAATACGAAGGAGTAGCATCTGCCGATATAAACTCCGGTATGTTTGCTTCTTTCATCGATAAAAATGATGTTATCGGTGTATTTGTAGGGCACGACCATGACAATAACTATATCGGAATTCATAAAGGTATAGGTCTTGCTTTTGGGCAAAGGTCAGGTTTCCAGGCATACGGGCAATTGGAGCCGGGCTGCCGTATTATCCGCATGCACGAAGGCGATTTTAGTTATGATACCTGGATCAGAACCCCCAGCGGAACGGATCATATGTATTATTTTCCCTCGGGTCTCGCCGCCTACGATGAGAACACGGAATTTTCACCGGCTAAAAATGTGGGTAAGGTAAAACCCGGGGTAAAATATAAATACTTCGAGGGCGAATTCAGTTCAACTGATGAGCTCTCAGGGCAAACACCCAAAAAGACCGGACTTATCAGCAATATATCCTTGGCAGAAGCGGATGTGACGGACTATTTCGGTTTCGAATACAACGCATTGATCAACATTCCCGTTAAAGGGCTTTATCGTTTTTATACTTATTCAGATGATGGATCGAAATTACTAATCGACGGTAAAGTTGTGGTTGACAATGACGGATCGCACAGTGCAAAACGCGAAGAAGGAGTAATTGCCTTAGACAAAGGGTTTCATGAGTTTAAACTGCTGTATTTCGAAAGTTATATGGGCGAAAAACTGGAAGTTGGTTTTTCGAGTGTAAAAATCAGGGAATGCATCATTCCCGATTCCTTTTTCTTTGTTGAAGAATAAATTGGAGCCTGACAAGTCATTCTCCTTAGCTGTACTTGTGCATGAATGGGTTGCGAAAGGTTGCGGGTTGAATGTCATTTTTCCCGTATTACTCACGCCGAATACTAAGTATCTTGCTACTTGCTACTTTTATCTTGACACTTGACTCAATATTTTTACAGCTCGTCAAGCTCAGCTATAACCATCTTAAATAAATTACTATGGCCATCAATCGAAGAAATTTTTTAAAAGGCGGGGCACTCGCAGGTGCTTCGCTAATTAGTGTTCCTTTAATCGGTAGCAACCAAAATAAAGAACATCAATATAAGCTTCCCTATAAAAACACCTACGTTAAAAATAGTTTTGTAGCCGAAAACGAATACCGCAGGATGACCTCGAACCAATTGGAGCCACCGTCCTTTGCCGATGCTAAAAAAATCCTTCCTTCGCCGTTTTGGAAAGGGAACGATGTGTCCATCGATATGTATTGGAAAGCCTGGGAGATTGGAATCGGCAACGTGCGCAAGCCACAGCCCAATTCAGGTTTTGTAGCCAGTTATCTGGATACGGCCTATAATGGCAATATCTTTATGTGGGACTCTGCTTTTATTACCTTATTTGCCCGTTACGGCAACAGGCTGTTCCCCTTTCAAAAAACACTGGATAATTTTTATGCGCTACAGCATCTCGATGGATTTATTTGTCGTGAGATAATGGCTTCGGGCGATGATTGTTTCCATCGTTACGATCCTGTTAGCACGGGGCCAAATATTATTCCCTGGAGCGAACTGGAGTATTATAACCAATTTGGCGACAGCGAAAGGATTAATAGGATTTTTCCTGCTTTGGCAGCATATAGCCGTTGGCTACGGCTGAACAGAACCTGGCGCGATGGATCGTACTGGTCCAGCGGCTGGGGCACGGGAATGGATAATCAGCCCCGTGTGCCAAAAGGATACAGTATGATTTACAGCCATGGCCACATGGTTTGGTTAGATGCCTGCTTACAGCAACTGATGGTGGATAAAATATTATTGAAGTTTGGGTTTATTCTGGAGCGCTGGCAGGAGATTGAGGATATTGAGGATGAAATCAGTGTGTTGGAGAACTATATCAGGGAGAAACTATGGGACGACCAATCGGGCTTTTTATACGACCGCTTTGCCGACGGCAGCCTGAGCGACCTAAAAAGTATAGGTGCATACTGGGCACTGCTGGCCGATGTGCTCGATAAAGATCAATTAAACAAACTGGTTGCCCACCTTAGCGACACCAGTACATTCAAGCGCAAATACCCCGTTCCCTCCCTTTCTGCCGATCACGAAAAATACCAGGAGGACGGTCGTTATTGGCAAGGGGGCATTTGGGCACCGGCCAACTATATGCTCATCAGGGGATTGCAGAAAAATGATTACAACGATCTGGCTTTTGATATCGCCAAAAGGCATCACGCACAAATACTGGAAGTATATAAAGATACAGACACATTCTGGGAATACTATGCGCCCGAGTCGGCAAATCCGGGCTTGATGGCACGGCCGGATTTTGTGGGATGGACCGGACTGGTGCCCATAGCCGTACTTATCGAATCGATCTTTGGTATCCAGCCCGATATTGACAATAAGACCATTCATTGGCGTGTTAATTTAACCGAAGAGCATGGTATTGAAAGATACCCCTACGGAACGGATGGATCCATCACCTTTAAATGTGCACAACGGGATACTATAAAAAGCAAACCCTATATTGAAGTTACATCTAACGTGGCGTTTAAATTAAACGTGAGTTGGAGTGGAGGAAATAAAGAAGTTGAAATACCAAAAGGGACGACTAAAATTTAATACTATGCAGCGCAGAAAATTTATTACCCAATCAATACTTGGTGCCGGAGCAGTTACCTTGATGCCCAGCGTACTTATGGCCGGTTCAAAAGAAAAGGCAAACCTAAGGCCTCCGGTGTCGAAACGTTTGTTTTTAAGCCAGGCCGTTGAAGAAGAACTGAAAAGAGTGAAAAAGGATATTGCCGATCCCGAGATAGCCTGGCTATTCGAGAATTGTTATCCCAATACTTTAGATACTACCGTGTATTACAGCGAAGCGAACGGCAAGCCGGATTCTTTTATCATAACAGGCGATATCGATGCCATGTGGTTGCGCGATTCAACCGCTCAGGTATGGCCGTACCTGCCATTGGTAGCTAAAGATCCTAAACTGGTAAACCTTTTTAGGGGCTTGATTAACCGTCAGGTGAAAAGTATACTTATCGACCCGTATGCCAACGCATTTAACAAAAATAAGGAAGGCAGTTATTGGGAAACGGATTTAACCGATATGAAACCAGAGCTGCACGAACGCAAATGGGAAATCGACTCACTGTGTTACCCTATCCGCTTGTCGTATCATTACTGGAAAAAGACGAACGACAAGCGACCTTTTAATGCCGATTGGTTTAAAGCCGCCAAGGCCATTGTAAAAACATTTAAAGATCAGCAACGCAAACATAACAGGGGAGCCTATACTTTTCAAAGGGTAACGGAAAAGCCAACAGATACCATGGCCGGTGGCGGGTACGGAAACCCGGTGAATCCGGTGGGTATGATATGCTCCGCCTTCCGTCCATCGGATGATGCTACTACCTTTTTGTTTTTGGTGCCTTCCAATTTGTTTGCGGTAACCAGCTTACGCCAAATGGCGCAGATAGTAGAGCAGCTGTATGGCGATAAGGAGTTTGCAAGTGAATGCAATGCCCTGGCCCTTGAAGTGGAACAGGCTGTAAAAAAACATGCCATCTTCAACCATCCCAATCATGGCGATATATTTGCCTTTGAAGTAGATGGTTTTGGGAACAGGCTATATATGGACGATGCCAATATTCCGAGTTTGTTGAGTTTGCCTTATCTGGACGGAGTGGACAGAAACGATCCGGTGTATAAAAATACCCGGTCTTTTGTGCTCAGCAAGGATAACCCCTGGTTTTTCAAAGGAAAGGCCGCCGAAGGGATAGGTGGGCCTCATGTGGGCGTTGAAATGATTTGGCCCATGAGCATTATTATGCGTGCCCTGACATCAAACGATGATGCAGAAATAGTGCAATGCTTAAAGTGGCTGAAGAACACCCATGCCGGAACCGGCTTTATGCACGAAACATTTCATATTGACGATCCGGCCAATTTTACCAGAAGTTGGTTTGCCTGGGTAAATACGCTTTTTGGAGAGTTGATCATTAAAATACATAAGGAAAAAAAGCATTTGTTAACCTGAGCTATTCGTAAATTTTTCAAAACATGAGTAAAGTTCAGAGCCCCGACATAGTTGAAGTTAAACTTTTGAAAAAAGTTTTAATGAAACGTAGTCGCTACCGGAGGTAGAAATAATTTGTGAAAAAATGTTAGGCGCAGCCAATTATTTGGGCTAAAGCAAGTAGTTTAATCTTAAAATATTATCATGATAAATAAATTGCCCTTGTTGGCCTTTATACTATTTATAAGCTGGAGTTGTGCCGAGAAGCCGCTTATAAAAAATGTGAACCCTTTTATCGGCACCGATTTTCACGGGCACACCTACCCCGGGGCCACCACCCCTTTTGGCGGTGTGCAGCTTAGCCCCGATACGCGCAGGGGGAATTGGGATGCCTGTTCGGGTTATCATTACAGCGATTCAACCATAATCGGGTTTTCGCATACCCATTTGAGCGGCACGGGCTGTATCGATTTGGGCGATGTGTTGTTTCATCCCACCACGGGCGAAATTAATTTGGGGGGTGATGGGTATATTTTTAAACCCTTGAATTTTTCGCATAAAAACGAATATGCCGAGCCCGGCTATTACCGGGTAAAGACTGACAAGGATATACTTGTTGAACTCACGGCTACTTCCCGTGCAGGTATCCACCGATATCATTTTCCCGAGAAAGAAGGTAAAATCGTTATCGATATGGCCCATCTGCTCGACAATGAAAAGATACATAAGGCCGAGCTTAATGTGAGCAATAACTCTGAAATTACCGGGATGCGCTCCACCAAAGGATGGGTGGATAATCAGCAGGTGTATTTTGTGGCACAGTTCTCTCAACCCTTTGATAATACGGATCTTATTTCATCGCGTTCGCTTGTGCCCGATAGCAAAAGCATTAGCGGCGATAGTTTGCAGGCGGTGGCCTATTTTTCCAACACCAATGGTCAACCTGTAGAGGTCAAGGTGGGGATTTCCCTGGTAAGCATCCATAATGCACGTCTTAACCTGGAGAGCGAAGTGGCCGACCTGACTTTTGATCAGATAAAGGACAGGACACAACAAGAGTGGGAGGAGGCCTTATCCACCTATACAATTGAAGGTGCATCCGATGCCGAAAGAACTACTTTTTACACGGCGGTGTACCACACTATGATGGCACCAAATGTTATTAGCGATGTAAATGGCGATTATAGGGGAGCCGATTTGAAAGTATACAACAGTAAGGATAGGCCTGTTTATTCTACTTTTTCGTTATGGGATACCTACAGGGCATGGAACCCCTTGATGACCATTACAGATACGCCCCTGGTCAACGATATGATTAATTCGATGCTCAACTTCTACGATCAAACTGGCGAATTACCTATCTGGTCATTGGCACCGGGCGAAACGGGAACCATGATCGGTTATCATTCGGTTTCGGTTATTTGGGATGCCTATAACAATAATATTCGCGACTTTGATGCCCAAAAGGCCTTGGAGGCCATGGTAGCATCTGCGCATAAAAATAGTAAGGGTACCAGTCCATACATCAATTTGGGTTTTATCCCTTCCGACTCTAAAAAGGAATCGGTGTCGCGCCTGTTGGAGAATGCGTACGACGATTGGTGCATAGCCCAAATGGCCAAAGCACTTGGCGATGAGGCGGTTTATAAGGAGTTTGCCCCAAGAGCCTCCTTGTATAAAAATGTTTTTGATGGCGACAGCCAGTTTTTCAGGCCTCGCCGTATGGACGGTTCATGGGAACCTAATTTTAATCCATATGAAGTAGGCCGGGCTTATACCGAGGCTACGGCCTGGCAATATCGTTTTGCAGTGCCACATGACGTAAACGGGATGATCAATCTGTTTGGCGGCCAGGACGAGTTTATAAAAGGGCTTGATTCCTTGTTTTATACCAATAGAAAAGTGGAAGGCGAGTTAGTTGATATTACCGGCCTGCTGGGGCAATATGCACATGGAAATGAGCCGAGCCATCATATCGCCTACCTATACTCCTATGTGGGAGAGGCACATAAAACGCAACAGTTGGTTAGGCGCTTGCTAAACGAAATGTACAGCGACCAGCCCGATGGCATTATTGGAAACGAGGATTGCGGACAAATGTCGGCCTGGTATATCATGAGCAGTATGGGATTTTATCCTGTTTGTCCCGGGAGCGGACAGTTTGTTTTAACCAGCCCCCTGTTCCCCAAAGCAACAGTAAAACTGGCCAATGGCAATCAGCTGGAGATTACGGCCAACAACCCTTCCGAGAATATCTATATTGAGGATGTGCTTTTAAACGGTGAGTCGCTCGGTAATAGTTTTATCACATACAATCAAGTGATGGGCGGTGGTCAACTCCAATTTATTCTGGGTTCAGATGAGGATATGGTTCGTAGAACTAACACTGCCCCGTTCTCCATGAGCACAAAAAAAGAGGTGTCCATTCCCTACGTTTCGAGCGAGATATCGTTTTTTGAAAACAAAGTGGATATTGTCTGTGGAAGTGCCACGCCCGGAGCCGAGATCAGGTATACTACCGATGGTAGCGAACCAACCGAAGCATCCGCCTTATATACCGAACCGTTTGGTGTAGATAAAACAACAGATATCCGCTTAAGGGCGTTTAAAACGGGGTATGAGGCCAGTTCCATTTCAAATTACACGGCTACAAAAGCAGTCCCACAGGATGCTAAAAAAGTGCACCTGCATAAAAATGGGGTGGCTTACGCTTATTACGAAGGACATTTCTCGGAAACAGCGGATATGTTTAAAACAGGCAGGCTTAAAAAAACCGGTATTTGTCCGGAACCCACGCTGAGCATAGCCGAAATACCGGATCACTTTGGAATAGCTTTTTCGGGTTACATTAAAGTACCGCACGATGGCGTGTATTCCTTTGCAACGACCAGCGACGATGGAAGTGTGCTTTTTATTAACGATCAGTTGGTAGTGGATAACGATATGTCGCACGGTGCAATTACCGCTACCGGACAAGTAGCGCTAAAAAAGGGATTCCATGCCTACAAGCTCCTGTATTTTGAAGACTACGAAGGTCAGTCGCTGACTTGGAGCTGGATACTTCCCGGAAACAAAGCGTATGAAAGAATAAGTCCGGAAGTGCTCTTTATTAAGTAGATAATGCAAGAAAAGGCACAAATTCTCTTTTAAGAACGCTAACTGCCTTCCGAAACGAGTTCGGGTCAGGTGGTGGCAGGCAGCTTGTTTTTTTCTAACCAAAATTGCAAGTACCATGTAAATGGCTCTTCCCTTTGTTCCTGAGAACAAGGGGAAGTACGCCGCCAGAGGCGGTGAGATGGGGATCGTGAGGTGACCTCACTTACAACTTGTAAGTTAAATGTTAAATAAAACACTTTTAAGACAAGCTCTTTTAATTAACCTGCATAAACCTACCTACTAGGCCAAAATATCAATTTAAAAGAATATGCAACTAACTACTTATCTTCAACATGCTATTATGAAATATATTTCAACGTACCTTTTGTTCCTCAGCTTCTTTTTTACTGTTGAATCGTTTGCCCAGATGGTCCAGACCGAGAATGGTTTACGATCGAGCTATACGGGCCATTCCAATCATAAAATAGTTCAGGTGGAACCGGTAAAGGGCAAAAAAGTGAAGAACGTGATATTGATGATTGGCGACGGTATGGGGCTAACACAGCTTTCAACGGCTTATGTCGCCAACAAAGGCAAACTGAATATTCTTGATAATGCCACACATACCGGATTGTCGAAGACCTACAGTGCCAATAAGTTAATAACAGATTCGGGAGCCTCCGGTACGGCCATGGCAACAGGGCAAAAAACAAATTATCATTCCATCGGGGTCGATACCCAAGGAAATGCCCTGCAGTCGCTAACTGATTTAGCTAATAACAAAGGACTTTCCACAGGTGTAGTGGTAACCTGTGGTTTAACCGATGCCACCCCGGCCGCATTTTGTGCCAACAATATCGATAGGGACCGGGAAGAGGAAATCGCACTCGACTATTTACATTGCGATGTGGATTTTATTTTTGGAGGAGGCAGAACTAAATTCAATCAGCGCAGCGATAAGCGCGATTTGATGCAGGAGATGCAGCAGAAGGGATACCAGGTTTGTTACTCCTGGCAGGAGACAAAGCTGGCACAGATGGGGAAAGTATTTGCTGTAATAGAGGATGGGCAACTGCCCCTGGCCGATGAAAGAGGCGATCTTTTTAACAAGGCAATCCTAAAAGCCCTTGAAAATTTAAGTGCCAATAAAAAGGGTTTTTTTACCTTGTTCGAGGGCTCACGCATCGATGATTGCGGGCACTGGAATAAGGTGTCGCAACTGATACCCGAAATCAATGATTTTGATCAAAGTGTAGGAGAGGTGTTGCAATGGGCCGAGCAGGACGGCAAAACGCTGGTGGTGATACTCGCCGATCACGAAACAGGAGCCTTAACGCTTACCGATGGTAATTTATCCAAAGGTGAGGTAACTGTAAATTTTGCCAATACAAGCCATTCCGACATTATGGTGCCGGTGTATTCCTACGGCCCTCAGTCTGAATTGTTTTCCGGCGTAATGGATAACACCGATATTTTCAATAAAATAAAGTCGATATTGAAACTTTAACCCCATGAAACCGGCATGCGCAATGCTTCTCACACTACCTGTCCCGCCAAAGCGGGAGGGAAGTCATTATAAGCGAGTTCCCTGTCTGTTCCACAAACAGGGCATCAAATGCCCAATGAATAAATAATTCAATGGTGTCCGGTTACGAATTTCGATCCAACCGTAAGTTGCATAAAATATAGTGTTATAAGGGTTTGTGAGTTTAGTGGGGCTATCGATCCGCCTTCATGAAAAAGCGTGAAGAAAATCAGCAAACGAAGCGTAAAAAAAGAAAAGCTGTTTGAGAGAAACGAGTTCTTTTCTTTTAGTGTAGAGCGCTTATTTTTAGTTTTTTCATGTCAGCGGCGGCATTTTTTGTTTCGTTTTTGCTGCTGTAGGCAATTATTGCGATAAGTGAGGACAGAATCAAGCTTGCTTGAATTATGTTGAACGAAGCAATAATCTTAAATAAAAAAATGAAAAGCCCGTCGGCTTGAGACAAAATATAATGCTTCATTTAAAGAGTAGTTTTTACCAGACAATACTGAAAATAATTAGAGTATATGAAACGAGCCATGAGAGTTACCTCTCACAAAGAGGAATGACTACTGTGGCGAGTTCCCCCGATGAAAAATCGGGACAGGCTATGTGACAATTGAAAAACAAAATTTAGACACATGAAAAAACAAGCCATAAGCATCGACCTTGGCGGAACGGCCATAAAATACACCCTTGTAAATGAGGCTTTTGAATTGAGCAATTATAAAAGTATCCCTTCGCTGGCTCATGAGTCGGCGGAAAGTGTGATCAATCAGCTGGGTATTGCCATTGAAGATTGTTGCCTTTTTGCCCAAAAACAGGAAGCCAAAATAACCGGCATCGGGATTGGAACGCCCGGCATTGTCGATGATAAATACCGTACCGTGCTGGGTGGGGCCGACAATATTGTTGGGTGGAAAAATATCGCACTAGCCGACATCCTCGAAAAACGATTTAATGTCCCCGTAGTTGTGGAAAACGATGCCAATATGATGGCATTAGGGGAGCTGGCCTCAGGCGCCGGGCGCGATTGTGAAAATGTGGTGTTCATGACCGTGGGAACGGGCATTGGAGGTGCTTTGTGTATTAACGGCCAACTTTTTAGCGGTCATCAGAATAGGGGAGGGGAGTTGGGTCATATCCCCCTGATTATTGACGGAGAGGATTGCTCTTGCGGTTCGGTAGGCTGCCTGGAGCAGTATGCTTCTACCTCTGCTTTAGTCAGACGATTTGCAGAGCGTGCAAAGGAGGCCAAACTTAAATTAGACCGTGAAATTAACGGCGAATTAATCGTTGAATTGTTTAAACAGGAAGATCCAATCGCCGTGCAATCCATCAATGAGCATTGCTATTTTTTGGGACGGGGCGTGGCAGCGTTCATCAACATCTTTAGCCCGCAAAAAGTATTGATCGGGGGCGGCATATCCGAAGCCGGCGACTTTTATATCGATAAAATAGCACAAACGGCTTTTAAATATGCCATGCCCGATTGTGCTGCAAACAGCTTGGTAGAGGGTGCCACATTGGGCAACAAAGCGGCATGTATAGGTGCGGCTTCCTTGGTGTTTAAGCTGTAAATATTTAAGGGTCGATACCAATATGGTACCGACCCCTTTAGCACAAATCCCCAATCGCATTAATCCCCCATTTATATTTTACTTAACGGTAATACCTACTTTTTCCAGCTGCTGACGTTCGCTCCCTTGGTAAAATAAGCCCAGGCACTCGCGCAAATCCGAACAATAACGCATAAATTCGTCGAATAGCTCTTGCTTTTTGGCGGTGGCTTCCTGTGCTTCCCCATCCTCTTTTTCGGCCCTTAGCTTAAGCTGCTCCAGCCTAGCAAGGTCGGCTTTCATGCGGGTTATGTGCTCGGGCCCCATCTCTATCAAGGTTAGTTTTTCCTGAGCAGCTGGTTCAGTTTCAATGGCCGACAAGGTTAAATCGATTAAAGTACGCCATTGGGCATAGTTGGTAGGTACCAATTTATTCATCTGTAAAACATCCATCATGGCCGGGTCTGTTTTAAAAAAATACCTTATCCCACCACGTATCTGCATAAGCCGCTAGTGAATACTTTGCTTTAAGTCGTTTAACTGCCGTGTGGCAACCGTACTCTCCACAATTTCCTTGGTCTGCTTTTTATTGGCTTCATAAGCGTCCTGATAGAGCTCCGTACCACGGGTTAATCTTTCGTCGTTGTAAATGGCGGCAATACGTGCTTTTATGGATGCATTTTCCGAAACACCATAAACTAAAATCCTTCCGTCTTCAAGACGTCCTTCAATTGTTCGTTTCATATTATCTGATTTTTTTCAAATAATCTATTTAACTAAACGCATTTTTGTCTGACAATGTGTCGCTTTTGTGCCTCTATGTAGTGTTTTTGTGCCTCTGTGTAGCACTCCCGAGCCATTAAGCAGCGTTTTATCCGACAATGTGTCGCTTTTAAGCCTCTGTGTATTGCTTTTAAGCCTTTATGTAGCACTTTTAAGCCTTTATGTGGTGTATTTGTGTGTCTATGTAGCACTTTTGCGGCATTTTTTAGTGCTTTTGCGCCTCTAAGAAGTGTTTTGTAAGGCCGGGAGGTACTTTTAAATGATGTTGCGATGTATTTGAATATAGATTTATGATGATCAAATTGGATTTTAACATATTGAATCGATTGCACCATGTAACTATTTAACTTTTATTAATTATGGTTTTTAATAAGCAATACCTATATATCTTTGAAAGCTTATAACTGAAATTTTAGAAACCACATCGGGTGCGCCCATTATTTAGACATATCAAAAAACTAAAACAATATATGCATAACGTAAAAGAAGCAGCCAATTTTATTTGGGCTATTGCCGACTTGTTAAGGGGTGATTACAAGCAAAGCGACTACGGTAAGGTGATATTGCCATTAACCGTATTAAGGCGATTGGATTGCGTTTTGGCAAAGACCAAACCCGAAGTGCTCAAAAAGTTTGCCCAGGTTGAATCGATGAACATCCAAAATATCGATCCTATCCTGAATAAGGTGGCAGGGTGCAATTTTAACAACCGCAGCCTGTACGATTTCGATAAATTGGTGGCCGACCCAAATAACATTGCTTCCAACCTGCGGAACTATATCAACGGTTTTTCTGAAGTGGCAAGGGAGATCATCGAACAGTTCGATTTTGACAATCAAATCACCAAACTGGACGACAATAACCTGTTGTTTATGGTGCTCAAACGTTTTCAGGAATTGGATCTACACCCCGACACGGTTTCATCCATGGAGATGGGGTATATGTTCGAGGAGTTGATCCGTAAGTTTTCCGAGATATCCAACGAAACCGCCGGGCTTCCGGCCAAAAGCGATGGTTCGTTCCTGTTTTTGATGAACCTGATAAGCAAAATGAAACCCGAAGGTTCGCGCCTGGCCATTGTATTTAATGGTTCTCCCTTGTTTTCGGGCGCGCCAAGTGCCAAGAAAAACGAGAGCAGCATACGCCAATGGATTATCGAAAACGACCTACTGAAAGCGGTGATAGCATTGCCCAACCTACTATTCCAAAAACCCCAAGTTTAACATTGCTTTTAAAGGCGGTTTGGATGATATTGTCGCGTACGTCAAAGCGATTGCGACAGCGCAATGCGCCAAATATCTGAGGGGGTAGTTGTATGCATTCCTTTCGTATAATATTCTAACCAACAAATAAAATTAATAAACCCCACCCTCTTGTAAATCAACAGACAAAGTGTCGGTGTTTACAGGGGTTCAGTAAGCGCCTGTGGTAGCACTTCTCCTTCCACAAAGATGTAGGGCGACTTGTTCGATAGAATTA
Organism: Saccharicrinis carchari; assembly: GCF_900182605.1. Lineage (NCBI taxonomy): Bacteria > Pseudomonadati > Bacteroidota > Bacteroidia > Marinilabiliales > Marinilabiliaceae > Saccharicrinis > Saccharicrinis carchari. The sequence goes on along the minus strand of NZ_FXTB01000001.1, from coordinate 969,060 downwards.
AGGGAGCTTAATCCCGTACCAGCGCAACACAAAACTAAAAAGATTGCTTTGATGGGTCAAAAGGTAGTTGATGCTTTTTGCGAAAGAATTCCCAAACTTAACCAGCTGGGTCTATATTAAATCTAATTCCGGGAAAAAACAATTTGGCATGATTGGAGGGGATGAAAGAACATCTCAGGATTAAATTTTTTTTGCTAACAACGCTTACTGCTGCATAAATCCGGATGTATTGTGCGACTTTTGTGTATTGCCTTGTAGCGGGTAATAAGGTTTTTAGAACAGTTTGTATTTCATTTATAAACGCAAGAGTATTTGGTTAAATTTATTCTTTATATACCTTTGCGCCAACTAAAATGAGTTTAACAAACGACCATATTCAAAGAATTGCGAAGGGTGATTTAATATCATTTAAAGAGATATATGAAAATATGTTTTATTCCCTTTGCTTGTATGGTTATAAGATGATTTCAAACGAAGATGTTGTAAGGGACATTGTTCAGGAATCATTTATTTCTGTTTGGAATAAAAGGAGTGAGTTTAACTCATTGGTAGGAACAAAATCCTACTTATATACTGCTGTTCGAAATAATATCTTAAATCACATACGAGATTCTAAAACAGTTTCAATTGAGCAACATACCTTCAAAGAAGAGGAGGAGAGTGCGGAGTTTAATTCGCAAATACTAAAAGAGGAATCGTATAAGTTAGTGCGGGATGCTGTTAATAACTTACCGGATCAAACGCAAAAAATTATCATGTTGACTCTAAATGGTTGTTCAAACCAGGAAATAGCCGATGAATTGGAAATTTCAATTAACACGGTAAAATCTCTTAAAAAGGTGGGCTATGCAAAGCTGAGAAAGAAATTGCATAAGTATGTGTTTGCTCTGCTTTTTATCTCAGATATCCTTAATTCGTAAGCCCTTCTTAACCTGGACCATTCATAAATTTCTCAAAATATGAATAAAGGCCAGGTTAACCCCGACTTAGCTGAAGTTGAACTTTTGAAAAAAGTTTTTACGGAAGCTTAGTCGCTGTCGGAGACAGAAATAATTCTTGAAACAACGTTCGTCGTAGTCAATTATTTGGGCTAAAAAAATTCATTTTTTGACACACCCTCTTTTTATTTTTCGGGTATATAGATAAATCTATATTCAAAAAATGGGATCAATAACATATTTCTTAGAGCGAGCTAAAGTTTTGGCAAAACAAATATTGTCAGAAGAAAAATCGCAATCTGATATAAAGGATTCTGAGATTAATGACCTGCATGCTGTTGAGAGCGGAAAGTACGAAACATGGAGAAATGCTTACATACAAAAGTTTGATAAAAAAGAGTCATGGCAATACATTGAGAATACCATTCAGTTTGAAAAGAAACAGCAAACAAAAAATAATCGATTGTTAAGGACTTGGCGCTCAGTTGCCGCAGCTGTTTTATTGGTTGCTTTGGGAACTGGAGCCTATTTTATATTCCAGGATACTAAACCACAGGAAACAGTTTTAGGTTTGCCCGGCGAATCAGTTGCCGTTTTACAGGTTGAAAATCAGGGAAAAATCAATCTGTCGGATCAAGATACTATCATTCATTTTCAGCAAGTAAAAGGACAAATAAATTCTGGTAAGTTAGTTTATTCTAATACCGATAGTAATCAAGACAAATTCGAGATTCACACGATAAACGTGCCAAGTAAAGGTGAGTATTTTGTGCAATTGTCGGATGGAACTAAAGTTTGGTTGAATGCTGAGTCGTCATTAAAATTCAAATCTAAGTTTGTTGGGAAGCAGCGTGTTGTCGAATTGCAGGGAGAGGCCTATTTCGAAGTTGCAAAGGATCCTGAAATGCCATTTGTGGTTAAAACAGCACATACTTTTGTAAAAGTGTTGGGAACGAAGTTTAATCTGAAAGCTTATGCTGATGAAGATTATACCTACACTACCCTTAATGAGGGAAAGGTTAGTCTTATAATGGACGATAATCAAAAAGTAATATCACCCAATGAACAAGTTGTTTTTAATAAAATCAATAAGGAATACACTACAAAAACAGTTGACGCATCCATTTATTCAGCATGGACAGAAGGACGGCTTTTGTTTAAAGATGAGAGATTAGAAGATATCTTAAATACGCTAAGTAGGTGGTATGGTCTTTCTGTGTTTTATAGGGATGCATCAAAAAAGGACGAACGTTTTTCTATCAGTGTTAATCGTTATGATGAAATTCACCCCTTAATCCGTCATTTAGAATTAACAAGAAGTGTTCAAATAGAAATTAATAACTCGGCATTGATTGTTGAATAAAAAAATGGGAAAGAGATACTGCGAATATCCCTTCCCCCGTAAATTAAATCATAGACGAACCATTATTTAATCAATACAAATTTATGGAAAAATTTGCAAAAATGTTTCGCATTTTCATGCGGAAGCGAAATCAAACAATCAAAGTTATGAAACTTTCAGTTTTCTTGATGCTTATTGGCATGATACAAGTATCGGCCAATGTGTATTCACAAACAGGAAAAATCAATGTTCAGGTTGAGCAAGTTAGCATGTCAGAACTTTTGTGGGAATTACAAGAAAAATCGGATGCTGTTTTTGTATTTAATACCAAAGACCTCGAAAATTTGCCTGAAGTAAGCATTGATATGAAAGATGTGTCCATTGCCGAAATTCTGGATAAACTCTTATTTGGAACAGAGTTGGAATATATATTGGATGATGATGTCGTTGTAATTCAAAAGAAGTTACCCGAGGTAATTCAAAAAAAAGCTCCCCTTGCTGAACAAGCAGTTCAGCAAGAAAAAAAAATAATTAAAGGAACCGTTACCGATACAAAAGGTGAAGCTTTACCTTTTGTGTCCGTTGCTTTTAAAGGAACAAATAAAGGAACTATTACAAGCATGGATGGAAAGTTTGAGCTTGAAACCGAAGAGAGTAGCAATCTGGTTTTAGTAATTTCTAGCATTGGCTTTGAAACAATTGAGATAGCGATTCAGGATCAATCTGAACTGAGTATTGTATTGGAAAGCTCAATAGCAGAAATTGATGAGGTTGTGGTAACGGGTATCTATAACCGAAATAAAGAAAGTTTTACTGGGGCTGCTGCATCTTTTGGGGTAGATGAACTAAAAGCTGTTGGTAGCAGTAGTGCCTTGCAGAGTCTTACAACTATTGATCCTTCTTTAAATATTGTAGATAATAATTTATTTGGTTCCGATCCCAATAAATTACCGGATATTGAAATTAGAGGTAAAACAAGCATAATGGGTTTAAAGGAGGAATATGGAACAGATCCAAATCAGCCTTTATTTATTTTGGATGGTTTTGAAACCAATTTGCAGACCGTAATGGATTTAAATATGAATAGGGTAAGGTCTGTCACAATACTAAAAGACGCTGCATCTACGGCAATTTATGGGTCAAAAGCCGCAAATGGTGTTGTAGTTATCGAAACCTTAGTTCCCAAAACCGGTAAATTACAAATGTCATATAAAGGGGATTATACGGTCACTATGGCCGATCTTTCGGATTATAACCTGATGAATGCAAGTGAAAAAATGGAATTTGAAATATTAGCCGGACGTTATAAAAGTTATTCCGGCGATCCATTGGATCAGATGCACTTAGACAACTTGAAGAACGAAAGGTTAACAGAAATAGCCAGAGGGGTGGATACCTATTGGTTAAGTGAACCTATTAGAACCGGCTTTACGCATAAGCACAATGTTTTTGCCGAAGGTGGAGAGGAGAAGATAAGATATGGTATTGGACTATCTTTTGGAGATGCCAAAGGTGTAATGAAAGGCTCGGATAGGCAAACTATTGGTGGAAATGTGGATTTAGTGTACAGGCAAGGAGATTTTAAGTTTAGTAATAAGTTGACTATCAATTCTATTAAAAGTAATAACCCCAATGTTTCCTTTTTAGATTATGTAAATGCGAATCCGTATTTCAGAAAAAGACAAGAAGATGGTACAATATTAAAAAATCTATACGAGCCCATTGATGAGTTTGAATCGCCGATAGGAAATCCACTGTGGCATGCAAGCTTAAATAATAAAGATGCAGAAAAGCATTATTCGTTTACAAACAATTTTATCGGCGAATGGTTTGCAACCCAAAATCTGCGGGCCAGAGCTAAATTTGGTATAAGAAAATCCATTCGTATTGACGAAGTACGTATTTCGCCGTACCACACCATGTTCGACGATGTAAGTGATATTGATAAAGGAACTTATTCATATTTAAACAGCGAGAACTTAAGATACGAAGGTGATTTATCAATGATTTATGGACGATTGATTAATGATGTACATTCCGTAAACTTAGTTGGTGGTTTCAATTTTAGTTCCAATGAATCAATGAATAATGGTTATAAGGCAAAAGGATATACCGATGACCAGTTTGATGCCCCTTCTTTTACAAATGGATATCCAAGTGGCGGAAAATCAGTTTATAATGAAAGTGAAATTCATGCTTCAAGCTTTTATTTAAATGGGGGTTATGCCTATGATAACAGATATCTGCTTGACCTAAATTATAGAAAAGATGGGGCTTCAATGTTTGGTGTGAATAAGAAATTTAGGAACACATGGTCGGTTGGATTAGGTTGGAATTTGCATAATGAAAACTTCCTGGAAGAGAATAGCTTTTTTCAATTGCTTAAAATACGTGGCTCAATAGGTAATCCGGGTAATCAAAATTTTGCCGCTTATCAGGCATTTTCAACCTATGCCTATACCAATTGGTTGAATAATGTTTTTGGTTCCGGTGTTTTACTTGCTACAATTGGAAATGATAACCTGGATTGGCAGGAAACATTACATTACAATGTTGGTACCGACATGGTATTGCTGAGAAATAAACTAAATATTACCGCGGATGCATATCGAAAAGTTACCGATCCATTACTTGCTTTTATCACCACACCAAGTTCAATAGGTACCAGTACGGTGGCTATGAATACGGGTGTTCAAACAGTAAACGGTATCGAATCTACTATAAAGGTATCGCCTATTTACGAGCCGCAAAACCGAATTCTTTGGAATTTAAGTTTGAATATGAGGCATTCTCAATCGGAATATTCAAATATAGGAGCTTCTTTAAGCGCATTAAACGATAAAGAAAAGATTAAACCAGCCGGCACAACCAGATATTACGATGGTGGAAGTCCGAGCGATATATGGGCTGTACGCTCAGCTGGTATTGACCCGGCAACCGGAAAAGAGTTGTTTATTAAAAAAGATGGCAGTAAATCCTTTACCTATGATACCAGCGATGAGGTAGTGGTTGGTAACTCTCAACCTGATTTAGAAGGCGTGTTTGGGACCAGCTTCTACTTCAAAGGACTTTCTGTTTCGTGCTACTTCAGATATCGATTTGGTGGACAGACATTTAATTCCGCATTATTTGATAAAGTAGAAAACATTAGTTTAAACGATATTAATTATAATCAAGACAAGAGAGCTTTGTATAATCGATGGCAAAAGGAAGGGCAAGTTGCCGAGTATAAAAGAATATCTTTAATACAGCGAACCGAAAAATCTTCTCGATTTGTAATGGACGAGAATACGATTAGCGGTGAGTCGATTAATATTTCCTATGAGATACCTCAAAAAATTATTAACAATATAGGCATGTCCAGTTTAACGGTTTTAGCCAATATGAATGACTTCTTTTATAGCTCTACCGTTAAAGAGGAAAGAGGAATTTTCTATCCTTATGCCAAATCAGTTTCATTTTCTATTGCAGCAACCTTTTAAAAAAAATAAAACTATGAAAAAAATAAAAGGGTATATTATCTTATTCACGTGTTGTTTGCTCCTAAGTAGTGGGTGTGATAAATGGCTTGATGTAAAACCCTACGATAAAATATCAGAGGAAGAGTTGTTCTCAAAAGAGACCGGGTTTCAGAAATTACTTAATGGAATATATATCAGTTTAAATGAAGAAGATTTATATGGCAAGTCATTAACGGTTGAGATGCTGGAGGTGATGAGTGGTATTTATGAAATAGGTAATGATCCTGTAACATGGGGCGAATACAGAGACCTGGCAGCACATAATTACACCACTACATACTGGCGGGGGCGATTTGATAAGGTATGGGAGAGGGCGTATGCTTTAATTTCTAACGCTAATGTTTTATTAGATCAGCTTAAAGGGAATGAGCAATTATTTACTGGTGACAATTTAAATATTATAAAGGGGGAGGCCCTGGCGCTTAGAGCCATGTTACATTTTGATATGTTACGAATGTTTGGTCCTGTAATAAGTACAAACCCCGAAAATGAGAGCATTCCTTATTACAAAACCCAAACGCTCGAGATTGGAGAACTGTTGAGTGCCGATAAAGTGTTGGATAATGTTATTGCGGATTTACTGGATGCGCAGGAGGCATTAAAAAATGATCCAATAATAAAAAATGGGGGGGCAATTACCAGTAATAAAATTATAGGTGAAAATTTTTTAGAGTATAGAACCTTACGCTTAAATTATTATGCGGTGCAAGCTTTACTTGCACGCGTATATTTATATGCAGGAGATAAAACAAATGCTTTAATATATGCGAATAAGCTTATGAGTGCTGCTGATAATGGATTGTTTTCTTTTGTGGATAATACTTTAATATTAGGTTCTCCCGAAAATCCGGATCGAATTTTCTCATCCGAGATAATATTCGGTTTAACAAATAATAAAAGGAATGAGTTGTTTAAGGAAAACCATGATCCTAATAAATTCCCGGGGTTTGTATTTACAATGCATCAAAGCTTACTGAAAGACTACATTTTTGGGGGAGATTTAGGTGGTGGAAATGTAAATGACTACAGGTATGTGGCCAATTGGAAAAGTGCCAATATTGGTTTAGGTAACGATGGCGCCAAAATGTATTGCTATAAGTACATGGATATTGCAAATACCGGCTTGATCAGAAATACCATAATTCCAATGGTGCGCCTTAGTGAGATGTACTTAATAGCCGCTGAGTGTCAACCAGAACTTAACGACGGGTTGGAATATGTTAATTTTTTAAGAAGTAAACGTGGTGTTCCTGCCATTACTAAATTAAAAAAGAGCAAGCTTACAAATGAATACATCAGGGAAATGTTTGCCGAAGGCCAATTATTTTACTACTACAAAAGGGTTAATACTTACTTGAGAAGTACCTACGACGACGATCTGGGCTATCCTGAAGGAGCCAGACCGAGTGATAAAATATTTGTTGTTCCATTACCAGATACTGAAAAAAATAATCGTTAAATAATTAGCAATGAGACATAAAAATATATTTATAAATATAGTGCTAATGCTGATGTTTAGTATTGGTATTATTTCGTGCGAGGAAGATAGCCTTAAAGTTTATGATTCCGTCGAAGGTATCTATTTCGATAATTATTTAGACAGACAGCTTGCCGATAGTTCCAATTACACCTTTGTATATATTGAAGAGGATGTTATTGAGGTGGATGTTCAGATGCAAACCTTAGGCCCTCAATCCGATGTTGATAGGGTAGTGAATTTGCGTGTAAGTTCTGAAAATGCAGAAGAAGGAATTGATTATATACTTCCCCAATCGTGTGTTATACCCGCCAATAGTTCCAAATTGAACTATACGGTAAAACTGTTAAGAACCCCTCCGTTAAAAGAAGCATCGAAAACAATCCAATTCGAAATTATTGCGAATGAGCACTTTACACTTCCTTTTTTAGAAGAGATGGTAATAAATAAAAAAGTAAGTAGGGTTCACTATAAAATTGAGTTTTCCGAGTTGTTCACAAGTCCACCCGCAGCCTGGAATGATGAGGAAATTTGTGGTGTTTTCCTGCCCGAAAAACTCTTTTTAATTTCCAGAGTATTGGATATTCCGCGATCTGATTTTAATGACCCGAAAAAGGTTACCTGGGCAAAATTCAGCTATATCCGTAGTGAAATGAATAAGTATGTGATGGATGAATCGATGAAAATGTGGTACGGAATGCCCTTTGATGAAGAGATTTTAGATAAAGATGGAAATCCCTTAGAGTTTTAATTATTAAAATAGTTAGGAAACGAGCCATGAGAATGCTTCTCACAGATGCGTGTAGCTGAAGCACACGAGAATGATTATAACTGGCCAGTTCCATGCAACCATTGAAAAAATATAAACGCATGAAAAAAGCAAAATATAATAAGTTTGGATCTATATTTTTCCTCTTGCTGCTGCTTGCCTCCTGTACTGAGGATCTGGGCAATTACGATTATATCGATCTCAAAGAAATTGAGTTTAATAATATAGAATCAGAAATAACGGCTTTGTCGTTTAGTGATTTAGTGATTGAGCCGGAGTTAGGCGATATAAATGAGTCTAACTATCTGTTTGAGTGGAAGGCGATACGCAGAGATGGAGACATGCAAACAACTATAATAGGGGAAGAGAAGAATTTGAATTATTCAGTGAAGCTCCCCCCGGCTTTGTATTCCCTCGTCTATACGGTTAGGGAAAAGGAAGCTGAGGTGTTTTCGCGAAAAGTAGTTGAATTGCGTGTTAAATCGATTACCTCCGAAGGTTGGTTAGTGTTATGTGATGATAATGGAAATGCACGACTCGATATACACTCTAAAGTAACGGACCAGACGTATTTTGATATATTGAGTCCGTATGACTTGGGTGTGATTACTGGTCCGCGCAAATTACAAGTTTTACCTAACATGTTAACAGACCATAATAGCCCTTTTTATTTGTTTGCCGATAATGCAGCAACGAAGCTCGGAAGGAATGATATTGAGTGGAAACCTGAATATGATATGAGTTATGAGATGGGAAATGGTAAAAAGGTATTACCTACGGGCATTGTTTACGGGGGAACAAGTAAAATGTTTATTTCTGATTCGAAAGCTTATTTCTGTGATTTTATTACCGGAGATGGTTTGTTTGGTCAAACTATAAATAAAGACTATAATATTGCCGATGGAATAGGCGCTAATATTGGTGCTGAATATATTCTGGCTCCCTTGTTTCTGCTGTATGATGATGATCAAAAGAAATTCATTTCTTATAATCAATATATTGCTCCCATGCTCACTTCAAGTGGGATGGATTTAGGTTTGGAAAACTATGAAATGTTTGGATTGGTGACAGGAGATGCTTTTGAATTACCGATGGGATATGATTTTAAATATATTGAAAATACGAAATATGACCCTGCCGGTAGTTATGATGGAATGACCTATGCTATTCTTACATCAGGTGCAAATTACTATTTGTATGGTTTCCAAATGGGCGATATGTATGCAGGAGAAGCGGCTTCACATTGCATATATTCGTGCAACAAAGCCTTTTATGGCGATCTTTCAGCTTGTACGGATATTGGTTCGGCCTCACATTTTGCCTTTAGTTCTCTCAAAAATTACATGTATTACGCTGTTGGAGACAAGGTGTATAGAGTGGATCTGTCAAATTCCGCATTGAGTTCAGTGTTCCAGTTTGACACGGCAGGCGAAGTAATCTCCAGTTTAAAGTTTCATCAATATTATCAAGCAAGCAATTTAACCAGATCCTATGATCTGATAGTTGGAACTACGGAAGGAACACTAAGTATTTATGATGGTATGGCCTCAGATGGTGATTTTAGTGCGACTGAACCGAAGGAAAAACATTCGGATTTCGGTAATATCGTGGATGTTATATATGTTGAGTTAGTTGAATAATACAAAGTAGTCTATATATGAAAAACAGTATTTTATTAATAATTATTATTACTATGTGTGCTATTGTGGGGTGCAAGCAAGCCCACGATGGATACACGATAAGCGGAGATGTAAGAGAGTCCTGGGATGGAAAAAAGGTATATCTCTATTTAAAAGATGTAGAACCCTCAAGGTTAATCGATAGCACGGTCATTTCAAAAGGTAAATTTGAAATAAAAGGAAATTTCGAAACCCCAAGGTTTTGTGAGTTAAGGTTATACTTAAATCCAAATGATAAAAATAATCGAAACTTTATTGTAAGCTCTTCTTTTTTTGTAGACAGTACAGAAGTTAATGTAAGGTGCGATAAGTTTGATAAGCGACCAAGCTTCTCTGTTATCGGTTCTTCAATTAGCGACCAATACGCTGAATATATCAAGGAAAATGAGCAACTCTATGATAAGGAAGTGTTTCAGAAATATTCAGATGCCTATTATAAAGAAAATGATCTGGACCTGGCATATAAATATGCAAAAGAAGTCGCCTTGTTCCGGAAAAAAAAGCACGATCATCGGGTACAATTTATTAATAATCATCCCGAATCTCCGGTTTCCTTAAAAATAGTTCAAGATATGATTACACGAGCAGGTAATGTTTCGCGTAAGGAAACTTTAGAACTGTTTAATACACTATCCGTAAAGTTAAGAAATTCGGAAGCCGGCGTTTTTACAAAATCACTGCTTGAGGCCAGGAAAGTGTATGTGGGAGAATTATTTCGAGACGCTATTGTTGATGACATAGCGTTAAATCAATGTAATTTAAAGGATTATATTAAAGATGGCACACATACGCTAATTGAGTTTTGGGCATCCTGGTGTGGTCCTTGTAGGGGGGATATTCCTTCTGTTAAGCGGGCTTATGAAAAATATCACCCCCGTGGTTTTAATATTGTAAGTGTTTCTATTGACAAAAATATTAAATCATGGCAAAAAGCAGTACGCGAAGAAGATATGAGTTGGGTGCAGTTAAGGAATAGAAAAGGAGATAACTCAATTGTTGAAACGTATGGTGTAACTTATGTGCCTTCTACTTTTTTAGTCGATAAAAAGGGAATTATAACCCATGTTGATTTAAGAGGCGGTTGGTTAGATATGGAATTGAACAGGATTTATAATAATTAAAAAATATGAAGATAAAAAATATTATATCGTGTGCGTCCCTTCTAGTTGCTGTAATGCTATCGTCTTGTAGTAAATACGAAGAGGATGATGTTGTTATCAAATTTAAGGTCGAGAATAAAACATTTGAAACGCTTACGCTGTATTGTGATTTAAGTATCCGCGAAATTCAAATAGACGATAACGGGGAGGGAGAGTGTGTTTTGAGTGATATTGATCACAGTTATGCAAGTCTTCATTATGGTGAAGAGTCAAGACAGATATTTATTGAGAAAAAAGATAGAATTGAAATATCCTTTGATGGATTTGATTTTATAAAATCATTCAAATTTATTGGTGCAAAAGAACGTATTGTTGATTATTTAAATAGTTTTTCAATAACACGAATTAAACCATCGGATTACCAATTGTCTTTTTCAGATTTTGAAAAAAGACTTTGGGAATTAGATAAGGAATCTCAGGACTTGTTTAGTGCAAGGAAGTTTCAGGAAACTTTTCCTGTCTTTTATAAAATGGAGTCTAATAAAATTAAATATGCCTATGCGCAGTCACTGTTAATGTATCCGGTAGGTCACTCCTTTCACACAAAAGGAAATAGTTATACGCCTGATGATGAATATTATAATTCTATTCAGAAGATGATGGTTGAAGATGAGGATATAATTGGTGTTATGCCTTATCGTGAATTTTTAAAAGAAGGCGCTTATATTTCCTATCGAAACAGCGAGCCAAGCACTAATTTTTATGATAAGACGCTCTTAAAGATGAAGTTTTTTATTGAAAATTTTAAAAACGATATCGTTAAGCAGAGTATGTTAAATTATTTGGCCGTGGAATATATACACAGGTATGGAATTGATAATATTTCGGAGTTGCAACGTTATTATGATACTTACGTTCAAATTCCTGAATTGAGGAAAATATATAGTGAGGTATATGACAAGTACGACACTTTATCTTTCGGAAAACCTTCGCCAGATTTTAATGCTACAGATAAGGATGGGAAATTGTATTCACTAAAGGATTTTCTGGGTAAATACGTGTACATCGATATTTGGGCTACCTGGTGTGGTCCTTGTAGGAAGGAAATACCGGCACTACACAATTTGAGTAAACAGTTTAGCGATAAAAATATTAATTTTCTTAGCCTGTCTGTTGATACTGATAAAGATAAGTGGCTCAACATGATTAATCAGAATAAGGAAATGGCTGGATATCAGCTGTATTTAGGAAATAAAAGTCAATTTCAGAAGAATTACCGCGTAAATAGTATTCCCCGATTTATTTTGCTGGATAAAAAGGGACACATCATAAAAAAGGAGATGACATTACCGTCATCGGAGCAAACCATCCAGTTTTTAAATAGTTTGGAAGGTATTTAAGTAGGGCTTCCTAAAAAACAACCATATATCATATAATAAGTAGATTGTGAATCTAAAATGAATCTAAAGTAAAAGGATTTAGCTTATGAAATGAGATTTTCCATGCAGAGTAAAAATCTTTATCCCGTAGGGATTACCTTTACATACCCCCCAGATTTATCTGGGCGATGAAATATGCACTTGAGATTTTACTCCGTAGGAGTAGCCCGAAAGCTATTTTTATGGGGTGTTTTATATGGGAAACTCCGTTGGAGTTCATTCATTACGACACTATAACCCCCAGATAAATCTGGGGGTTATGCACAGCAAACTCCTCTGGAGTTTTTCAGCAGACCCTAAGTAGTGCATATAAGAAAACTCGAATATTTTTGTGTGGCTCGATAAGAAAACGCCAAAGACAAGGCATTCGAGTATTGAAAATCAAGGAGTTTACTGTTGTAAATGACTGTTTTCAAGATGAGAATAACGCAGTATTTGGCGTTTTCTTATAGCCACTAAGTATATGTTACTTATTACACCTAAGAAAACTCTTGGGCATCTATATATATAATCTGTTGCAAGCATTTGTGACTTAAATCTAAAATTGATGAGAAAAATTATTCTATCGCTAGTTGCCATAATGGCCTATACTGCTGTATTCGCACAAGGAATTGAATTTGGGCATGGCACCCTTCAGGAGGCTTTAGCAAAGGCTAAAAAAGAAAATAAAATCGTTTTTATGGATTGTTACACCACTTGGTGCGGGCCTTGTAAATATTTGGCTAAAAATGTCTTCACACAAAAGGAAGTGGGAGATTTCTTTAATAAGAATTTTGTGAATGTGAAAATGGACATGGAGTCAGAAGCAGGAAAACCTTTAATGGGTAAGTACAATGTTAGCGCATTTCCTACTTTATTGTGGTTAGACTCTGATGGCAATATTCAGCACAAATCACTTGGAGCGAGCGATGCAGAGGCACTATTACTTACAGCTAAAACAGCTGCAGACCCTGAAAATAGCTGGGGGGCTTTAAATAAGAAATTTGAAGCCGGCGAACGTAGTGCGGCATTTTTACAAAACTTCATTTTAATTTCATCGCAAGGAGAATTCGATACCAAGGCTGCAACTGAAGCTTATTATGCTCTTAAAAAGCCCGAGGAATTGATTAATGCCACAGATTTAAAAATAATTACATCTACAGTAAAATCTACTGCTGATTCAAAATTTCGCTTCGTATTAAAGAATAAGGCCAAGTTTTATGCCCTATCCGAAAAGGCTCAAATTGATCAGTTTATTGAGCAAATTATGATGGAGGAGTTAATGAAGGTAACTCGTGAAGAAGACAAAGCCGCAATTGCCGCCAAGGAGGCAGAATTGATTTCGCTTGATAAAGAAGTGGGAGTAAAAGTTATAGCTACCGCAGAAGTCAATGCACTTTATAGAAGTCCGGAGCGTGTAAAATTCTTTGAGGCACTGGCTAATTACGCTATTAAATATGACTTTGACAATATGGAGGGCTTAAATAAATATGCCTGGTGGATTGCGCAAGCTGAAGAGGAAATTAGTAAAGACTTGATGGATAAAGCGATAATAATGGCGAAACGTTCAATAGAGCTCAATACTAATTTTGCCAATATTGATACGTATGCCTGTGTTTTAAATAAGGCAGGTAGGATTAAAGAGGCTAAGGTTCAAGCTAAAAAATCGATTGAATTAGCTACCGAAGAACAAAAGAAAGATCTTTGGTCGGTAAAATTTATGGAGGGTAACTAAACCGGGGAGTGTAAACTGAAATTTTGGTGCATCATTTAAAAGCTATTCGCGATAGCTTGCACCTTAACCTGGACTATTCATAAATTACTAAAAATATGAATAAAGGCCATTTTCCTGGTTTGTGTGCTGTAACTATTTAAGGGTCGATACCATTACGGTACCGACCCTCTTACATTGATTCCCATGTGTGTTGAATGCATTATCGATGGCATGCTGCCTATAATACAACACCCAATCAAATCCACCTCTTCCTCTTAAAATAAACCAACATGCCAACTGCTATTATGGCCATGGCCACCAGCATAACGGGGTATCCCAATTTGTAATGCAATTCGGGTATATGCACGAAGTTGGTACCATAAATGCCCGCAATAAATGTTAGCGGTATAAAGATGACGGAGAACACGGTCAAAAATTTCATCACATCGTTCAAGCGCGAGGATACCTGGGTATGGTAAATATTCAATTGGCTGCTTAAAATTTCTTTGTAGTTGTTCAGTGAATCAACGGCATGGTTTATATTGCTCTGCAACTCGCGGTAATGTACCAGGCTGTCTTCGTTAATGTATTCAGAATCCATCTTTATCAAGTGGTAAATCATCTCCTTACCGGGCAATATCGATTTGTGGAGATAAATCAGTTCACTTTTAAATTTGTTAATCTGATGCAGGATATCGTCATTGGCACTGCGCAGTAATTTTTCATCCAATGTTTCAATATCCTGCCCAATTCGGCTGATAAGGTAAGTGTAATTGTCGATGATAATATCGATAAGGGTAAATGCCAAATAATCCGCACCTAAACGTCTGATCCTTTTTTTAGCGTTTTTTAATCGCTCACGCACCGGATCAAAAACATCACCCGTTCTTTCCTGGAATGTAATCAGCACGCCTTCTTTAACCACAAATACAATATTCTCCGTTTTAATGGTTATGCCATCGCCCAGGTAATGCAGCATTTTTAAACCAATATACAGGCAATTGTCGTATTCAATAACTTTGGGGCGGGCATGTGTATTCAGTACTTCCGAAATAATTACGGGTTCAATATCTAGATTTACTGGTAATTGTCGCATCAAATCCATATCGTGCAGGCCATCGATGTTTAACCAGGAGGTGAATCCGGGCTTGTATAAATCAGTCAAGTCTTCGATTTCGCCTATGGTATTTTCGCTTAGTGAATTTTCGTTGTACCGGGTGAGCTTAATAAGTGTAGAGTCGGTTTTTTTTTCCCCTCTAAAGCGGATGCTGTCGGGGGATATACCGATGAATTCCTTATTGCTTTTAATAAATCTGGCCATTCAATATATTTTTCAACTGTAATCAAGATGTTTTAATAAACTGCAGGTACGTGGGTCTGTTCCTCCATGGGAGGACGCATGTAACCTACTTTGCTTTGTATTTCGGGGAGTTCCAGCTTTTTGTACGGAATTCTTTCATAAGGTATCATGGATAAGAGGTGCGAAATGCAGTTTAAGCGGGCTTTGCGCTTGTCGTCGCCTTCCACTACATACCATGGCGAAAGTTTCTGGTCGGTATATTTAAACATCCTATCCTTGGCAATGGAATAATCTACCCAATGCGTTCGTGCCGCCAAGTCCATTTCACTTATTTTCCATCTTTTTAAGGGCGTGTTAATTCTTTCTTTAAATCGTTTTTCCTGTTCATCATCGCTAACCGAAAACCAATATTTAACCAATATAATGCCGGATCGGATTAGCATACGTTCAAAATCGGGGCAGGAGCGTAAAAACTCCTCATATTCCTGCTGGGTACAAAAACCCATTACTTTTTCTACCCCTGCCCGGTTGTACCAGCTGCGGTCGAATAAGGCCATTTCGCCGGCTGCCGGTAGATGTGCCACATAACGCTGAAAATACCATTGTGTTCTCTCGCGTTCAGTGGGAATGGGCAAGGCCACTATCTTGGTATTGCGCGGGTTGAGTCGTTGCTTTATTCTTTTTATAACACCGCCTTTACCGGCCGCATCTCTACCCTCAAAAATCACTACAACCTTTAGTCCCTTATGCTTAATCCAGGCTTGCATCCGCACCAGTTCTAACTGCAGCCTGTCCAGTTCATTAAAATAATAGGGTTTATTGAGTCGTCCATCTTCATCGTAAATGGGCTTTATTTTGTGGGGTGCGTCATTTTCTGATGCCATATCCTTAATCAATTTAGTTGAAATAATCAATCCAAGGTACAAAAAATGGATACAATTAGTTTAAAAAAATTCAGGATACTATTATTAGCCTGCTGCACTTCATTATTTCAATTGAAATGACTTTTTTTAAATAAAAGATGATACATTTGTATGATATGTTAAGAAACCCTATGTAAATGGACAATATTTTTCAAAAAATTGGAACAAGTCAAACGCTAAGTCAAAAAATAGAGAGGAAGATTGAGGAGGCGATTCGTTCCAGAAAGTTGGTATCCGGAACCAAGCTGCCATCTGAGAAAGAGTTGTGTGCAAGCTTTGCTGTCAGCCGTACAGCCTTGCGCGAAGCTTTACGAAGATTGAGTGCCCGCGGTTTGGTAGAGATAAAAAAAGGCAGCGGGATGTATGTTTCCGAAATTAAGATCGAAGATGCCATCGAATCCTTAAATTTGTATTATGATTTGAGGTTTGATTCGAGTTTAATTCGACAAATTATAGAAGTACGCAGACTATTTGAACCTGAAATAAGTAAGCTGGCCGCACGAAACAGAACGGAGGATGACCTGTTGTTGTTACAAGAGTGTTTAAAGGAGTTAATAGCTTGCGATCCGGACAATACACAATTAGAAGTGGATTTGATTAACAGGTTTCATATGAATATATCCAAGGCTACAGGCAATCCTATAGTCATTCTTTCTATGGAACCCATTTATTCGCTGCTGCCGCGTATGCGCAATATGATTTATGCAAATATTGAAGGCGAAAAGGAATATACCTTGCGCTTACAAAAAGAAATTTTTAATGCCATCGTAAAAAAGGACGAAGAAAACTCCTATAAATATGCCGTTGAACTGTTGGAGCGCAATATGGCGGTTTACGATAAGTATTTTAAAGGGGTTTACTAATACTATTAGGGCAGCATACCGAAAACAAGTACGGACTAACTGCCCTCTTTAACATTGCGGGAGCTGGTGTTTTTTTTGGGTTCAAATTTAACTGCACCTATCAAAAATTCGTAACACTTTCAGCTTTTATTTTCTGTATGCGTCAATGGCTTTTTTAACGGATCCATGTAGCAATAGCAGGCGCTTTGCTTCCGCATACGTAAGTTTGGTTTCTTCCATAATCATACGTGCACCTCTGGCCACCAGCTTTTTGTTGGTAAGCTGCATGTTTACCATTTTGTTTCCTTTTACCCGGCCCAGTTTAATCATGATGGTAGTGGTAATCATGTTGAGAATCATTTTTTGAGCCGTTCCTGCTTTTAATCGCGTACTGCCTGTAACAAATTCGGGCCCAACGATGGCTTCAATCGGAAATTCCGTAACCGATGCTACTTCACTATTAGGGTTGCAGGTGATGCAGCCGGTCAGTAAGCCGTTTTTGCGACCATGCTTGATGCCGCCTATTACGTACGGGGTAGTCCCCGATGCAGCAATGCCTATAATGGTGTCCATTTGATTGATATCGTAAGCCATCAGTTCCGACCAGGCTTTGTTGGGGTCGTCTTCGGCAGCTTCAACGGCTTTACGCAGTGCCACATCGCCACCAGCGATCAGTCCGATTACCATGCTGTCGGGTACACCGAATGTGGGTGGTAATTCCGACGCGTCCAAAACACCCAGTCTGCCACTTGTGCCGGCACCCAGGTAAAAAACCCTTCCTCCTTTTTCCATTCTGCTTACAATACGCTCAACCAGCTCCTTTATTTGAGGCAGGGCGCGCTGTACGGCAATGTGCACGTTGGCATCTTCCTTATTGATGCTCGTGAGTAATTCCTCAACGCTCATATCCTCTAAGTTATCGAATCTGGAGGGTGATTCGGTAACACTAACTTTTTTGTTTTTATTAATTGTGTCGGTCATGATGCAGTTTTGTTAATCGGTGGTATTTTTCTAATCCGCTCATTGGAGCCTGAGTAACAATGCCCAGTGTTAAGTTGTGCTGATTTAATGCTTTTTTTAATTGGGGCCTAAAATAATAGGCCACACTCCCGGTAAAATTAACCTCCAAATGCAGAACATTGTTATATTGCAACAGGTTGCGCTGTACAAAACTACTGAACGATTGCGTAACCAAACGATCCAGTGCAGCTTGATGGATATGTTTAGATAAAAATTTGGTGTACTGTGCCAAATACCTGTTGGCCATTGGCTTTTTATACACATGTTCCAGTATTTCGGCTCGGTTGGTTTGGTGCTCTTGCCAAAATAAATCGATAAGGTTGTCCGGGAGTTGCTTTTTAAGGATGTCGCCTATTAGTTGCTTTCCTAAATACGCGCCACTGCCTTCATCACCAAGGATATAGCCCAGTGGTGAAACGTTGTCGATCACGTTTTTACCGTCGTAAAGGCAGGAGTTAGAGCCTGTGCCCAAAATGCAAGCAATGCCCGCGCTGTTGCCACAAAGCGATCGGGCAGCACCAGCCAGGTCACTGTCAACATAAATTTTATCCGTACCAAAAAAACTAAAAAGCGCACTCCTTACAATGTTGTTTTTTTCTTGGTTGGCACAGCCGGCACCGTAAAAGTAAATTTCGTTTATCTCATCCACAGCTAAGGAGAAACTTTCTTTAAGACTCATTAATATTTCTTCCGTAGTCTGATGAAAAGGATTGATTCCTTTGGTGATACAGGTGTTTTCAGAGCCTACATGGTCTCCGCTAACTCTCCATTCTGTTTTAGTAGAACCACTGTCCGCAATTAGTATCATAGCTTGTAAAGTGTGATATGTATTATAAGTTTGAGTCTGCTGTATTATTCTGGTATTATCCATACCCAAAACAATATTTGCTATATTGTTTAGCTTAATACAAAAGTAGAAATAAAATTTTTACAAAACAAAATAAGACGTAAGATGTATGACAAAAATTTGAATGGTAAAAAAATATTTATAATTTTGGCACATCATGCAAAATGAACAATTTTTAACAATGATGATAAATGCTACCCGACCTATAGTCATATCGTTAGTAATCAGTTTTTTTATTTTTGCATCCGGCTTGCAGGCGCAACAAAAAAGGCTGGAACGAAAAGCCACTAGGAATTTACAAGGATGGACCAATCCGGTAAATGGGGTGGCGCATATGGGAAACATTGCGTTAGACTCGCTTGCAGTGATGCCTGCGGATAGGCTAATTAACTTGTACTATAATAAAAACCTGACCTATTGGCCTTGGCGTCCCGCGATAGAAAAGAAATTTAAAGAAAGCCTGAAAAGTGAATTTAGGGGCAGGTTAAAATCATACCAACTGCAGGTTTATTCAAACGGCAGCGAAGTGAATAATCTGATTCCTAACAGGTACAGAGCTAAAGATAGGGTGCACCAACAGCGTTTGTCTGCAAGTGCTGATCGGAAAAAGCTACTTCGCAGGCAAGGTCAATTGAACTATACAAAAGGACTGTCTGATAATTATATCGCTTTATGGCATAGTCATGGTTGGTATTACGAATCGAAGCTCGACAGGTGGGAATGGCAAAGGGCCCGGCTTTATGGTTCTGTAGAGGATGTATCGCCCATGATGTATGTGTTGCCTTACCTGGTACCTATGCTCGAGAATGCCGGGGCTACCACCTTTTTGCCGCGTGAGCGTAGTTTTCAGCAACAAGAGGTTATTGTTGATAATGATGTAAGTACACAGGGCTCCCGCTTTGAATTGGAGCCTGGTTTAAGCACATCATCCGTAGTAGGTTTTGCCGCCAGAGACACTTTGTTTCCCGGCGATAATCCCTTTAAATTGGGCAGTGCCTTAAATGTGTCAGGTGCAAACGGAAAGGTAGCTCATTATTTACCTTATATACCGGCGAAGGGAATGTACGAAGTTTATGTCTCGTATCAGCAATCATCCTCTAATACAAAACAGGCCGAATATAAAATTAATCATACAGGTGGCAGTACTTCTTTTTTTGTAAATCAAAGTATGGGAGGTGGAACCTGGATTTATCTGGGGAGTTTTGATTTTAACAAAGGCCTGCATCCTGATTCCGGTTCGGTAGAGCTAAGCTGTAAAGAGGGTACGGTTTCTATCGATGCCATCCGTTTTGGTGGTGGTATGGGTAATGTGGCACGCCGTCCGGGTATTGAGGTGGCGCCTAACCAATGGTCGCTAAAATCAGGGCAAACCAACAAACCGAAAGGAGAAAAGGTAAACCCCGATAATTTTAGATGGAAAACATCCCAACGTCCTCGCTATATGGAGGCAGCAAGGTATTGGCTACAATATGCAGGTATGCCCGATACGCTTATTTTTAATCTGAATGATGATAAAAACGATTATAACGATGATTATCAATCGCGTGGCGAATGGGTAGGTTATTTGATGGGTAAGCCCAATGGACCCACCGGGTATCGCAATGTGCCTGGATTAAACATCCCTATCGATTTAGCTTTTGCTTTTCATACCGATGCAGGCGTAACGCCTGACGATTCAATTATTGGTACGCTGGGTATTTTTAGCACTGCGCGTGAGGATGGAATTTTTCCTAACGGGCAATCCAAATTGGCCAGTCGCGATTTATGCGATGTGGTACAAACGCAGATAGTAGAGGATATACGGGCGCTGTTTAACCCGGACTGGACACGTCGGGCCATGTGGGACAAACAGTATTCTGAAGCCTGGAGGCCCAATGTGCCCACTATGTTGCTCGAACTTTATTCGCACCAGAACCTGGCCGATATGCAATATGGACTCGACCCGCGTTTCAGGTTTCATGTGAGCCGGGCAATTTATAAAGGGATGCTTAGGTTTCTTGCTTTTCAGGAAGGGCGCGAGTTTGTGGTGCAACCACTACCGGTAGATCACATGGCTATCCTAAAACAAAATGACGGATATAAATTAAGTTGGCAGCCGGTAAAAGATCCTTTGGAAAAATCGGCTTTGCCCACCCAGTATAAGGTGTATAAAAGAATCGGTAACAACGGTTTTGATAATGGCACCCTGGTGAGTGGTACTTCATATAAAATCAATAATCCGGTAGTAGGTCAACATCTCAGTTTTAAAGTTACCGCTGTAAACCAGGGCGGGGAAAGCATGCCCGGCGAAATACTGTCAATGGGCATTGCTGCGGAAAATGCCCCCACCGTTTTGGTTGTAAATGCCTTTGACAGGGTGAGTGCGCCCGCTTTTGTAGACAAAAAGGGTTTTGCGGGTGTAGCCTGGTGGAACGATCAGGGTGTGGCCGATCAATATGAATACGGCCATACGGGAAATCAATACGATTTCGATCGCAAATCGCCATGGTTGGATGATGATAGTCCCGGCTGGGGGGGCAGCTATGCCGATATGGAAGGTAAGGCCATACCGGGAAATAGCTTCGATAATGTGATAACACATGGGCAATCCATTCTACAAGCAGGGTATTCCTATGTTTCGGTGAGCGACGAGGTATTTGAAAGTGAAGGATATGAGGCGAAAAACTTTAAAGCGGTCGACATTATTTTGGGAGAGGAAAAAGCAACGCCCGGTTTTATGGATAAGAATCAATACGATTTTAAAATTTATACCCAAGGCTTGATGGATCGTTTAAAAGAGTTGGCCGAAAATGCTACCCCAGTTTTTATAAGCGGAGCCTATATCGGGTCAGAAATGCAGCTCTTAAAGGATACCATAGTACAACAATTTGCGGCCGAGCTGTTGCATTTTAAATGGCGTAGCAATCATGCTGTTAACAGGGGAGAGGTGGAGCCTACCGATAAGGTGTCGCCCTATTTTAAAAGTAATTTTACCTTTAACACGCAATATCATCCGCATATATATGCCGCTGAAGCACCCGATGCCATTGAACCAGCGGATAAAAATGCGCTTACAGCATTCAGATATTCCCAAAACGGAACCAGTGCCGGTGTAATTTACAATGGCAATAATAAAACTGTGGTGCTCGGTTTTCCCTTCGAAACTATTCTCAGGCAAGAGGACAGGGATAAACTGATGAAAGAGATATTAGAGTTTTTTAAATATGGAGCAACGCGACATGCCGCTGCATTGCGGGAAGACAATTAACGCATAAAATCTAAAACAAATGAGCAAAAAAATAACATGTATTCTGCCATATTCGGGTATGGAAGAGATAATGCCCACCATAAAGGGTTTTAAAGAATCAAAGGATACCGCAAAAATTATTGTGGTGGCCAAAGAACAAGTGGTATTAGACGGTGCCGAGGTGCTCGTAAGCGAATCGGGATTAGAAGCTACGGCTACGTGGAAGGAGTTGATTGCCCATGTGGATAGTGAGTTTTTGGTGCTTTATACCAAAACCATGGAACTTAACCTGGGACAATATGCCTTGGAGCGCTTGCGCAACACATGCGAGGATACGGCTGCCGGCATGGTGTATGCCGATTATTACGAACAAAAAGATGGCACAATGACGGCCCACCCGCTGTTAGACTATCAAGAGGGCAGCCTGCGCGACGATTTTAATTTTGGCTCTTTGTTGTTTTTTAGCACACAGGCAGTTAAGGCCGCTGTAGGTGCCATGGCGGTGGATTATAACTTTGCTGCTTTATACGAGCTGCGATTAAAGGTTTCGCAACAATATGAATTGATGCACTTGCCCGAGTTACTTTATACCGAAGTGGAATTGGATACCCGTAAATCGGGCGAAAAAATATTCGACTATGTCGATCCGCGCAATCGTGATCGCCAAATAGAGATGGAAAAAGTGTGCACCGCGCACCTCAAAACGATAGATGCCTATCTCGAACCAAAATTTACTCCGGTAGAATTCAGTAAGGGAAATTATCCCGTGGAAGCCTCAGTGATTATCCCGGTGCGCAACCGCGAAAAAACCATTGGCGATGCCATTGAATCGGTATTAAAACAAAAAACAGATTTTGATTTTAACCTGATTATCGTGGATAACCATTCCACCGATAAAACAGCCGAGATAATCCAATCCTTTGCACATGATAAACGACTGGTTACCATTGTGCCGGAGCGTAAGGATTTAGGGATAGGCGGATGCTGGAATGCAGGTGTGGCTGATGAGCGTTGCGGTAAGTTTTCAATTCAGTTAGATAGCGACGACTTGTACATTGACGAAACGGTGATACAGCGTATTGTAGATGCTTTTTATGCGCAAAATTGTGCCATGGTGGTGGGGAGCTATCAAATGGTGAATTTTAAACTGGAAGAGATACCCCCTGGATTAATAGACCATAAAGAGTGGACGCCCGATAACGGAAGGAACAATGCTTTAAGGATAAACGGACTGGGTGCCCCCAGAGCATTTTATACGCCTGTACTGCGCGATGTAAAAGTGCCTAACACAAGTTATGGCGAGGATTATGCGCTGGGACTCAATATCAGCCGTAAATACCAGATAGGGCGCATTTATGATCCACTGTACCTATGCCGTCGCTGGGACGATAATTCGGATGCCTCTTTAGATATAGTTAAAATGAATAATCATAATTTTTATAAAGATAAAATCCGAACCATCGAGTTGAAAGCCCGTAAGCAGTACGTAGCTCAGGGACAGCCAGTGTAAAAAGAGTGTCAATTGGTATTCTTTAATCTGGTTTGCAACATATTGAACAATTCGGGAAGTTACAAAAATAGTATTTCTGAATTTTATGTTTCGGTTAAAACTGATTCGCATAACTTAATGTTACACGGCATTCCACGTGCCGCCATATCTTTCCGCGAGCGCCATAGCTACGCTGTGGAGGCTCTAGCGGAGGAGCAAATGCCGTGCCTAGTTATAAAAAGATCTGTTATGCAGAACAACCTTAACTAGCCCCGGGATTTATCCCGGGGTATTTTATCGTTTTCATTTCGGGCTTTAGCCCTAAATTATCAATCAGTATAAAAATGTAGAGTTTCTGGTGAATTATCATAAAATCAGCCGAGTCTTGAAAAAAAATATAGAATCGTAATGACAACTATTTCTACAAAGACCAAACAACTTATACATACCCAGCTGCAGGATTGGGCTTTGGCTAAAAGTAACTACCAGGGCTTGCAAAAGGTAGTCACCCGCGATGTGGAATTGCCGGGAGGCAGTAGGGTCAAAGTTCAATTTAACCCGGAGCGTATTCGTTCGTCAGCTGCTAAGGTAGATGCAAAGAGTATTCAGGAGCGAGCCTGCTTTTTGTGTGCCGAGAACAGACCTGCGCAACAGCAAGGTGTTCCTTTTGGTGATGATTATACCATTCTCATCAATCCTTTTCCCATTTTTCCGCAGCATCTTACCATTCCGCATAATGCGCACACCAACCAGCTGATAGCCCCTTATTTTATTTCGATGCTTTCGTTGGCCGGGGAGTTGAACAGGTTTACCCTGTTTTACAACGGCCCTAAGTGTGGTGCTTCGGCTCCAGATCATTTTCACTTTCAGGCAGGCATAAAGAATTTTTTGCCTATCGAAGCGGATTTTAAAAGTGGCAAGTATACGCATCGCATAGGTGAAGAGAATAAGGTAAAAGTGTATAATTGGAAAGGCTACAACAGAGGAGTAATTACTTTAAAAGGTTCGGATAAAGAGTCGGTTGCGATTTTATTTCAAAAGTTGCACAACTACCTGCATGCTAAACAAATACAAGAGATTGAGCCTATGCTGAATGTATTGGCTTATTTTGAAGGCGAGGAATGGGTAGTACACATTTTTCCACGCATTCTGCATCGCCCGGCATGTTATTTTGCCCAAGGGAGGGAGCAAATATTATTAAGTCCGGCATCGGTGGATATGGCGGGCGTATTTATTACCCCCCGGCAGGAGGATTTTGAAAAGATTACAGCAAACGATATTACCAACATATTAAATCAGGTGTGCCTGAGTGAGGAGGATGCTGAATCGGCTATTAAAGCCATATTGCATGTGTAAGATAGATTGTTAGATAACAAGATAATAGACATTAGATTTATTTACAAGTGACAGATTACAATGCGTTGAATAAACCATGCTTTTATAAAATATTAATATTCGGATAGTTGACAAAAAAATAACAATGTGTTTTTATGTAATAAGTAACCATAGTCTTTTGTCTATTATCTCATAGTCTCTAATCTAAAAAAAATGAATAACATACCACTTATACACGTAGGCATTCAGTTTAGGCCTGAAATTCAGTTTACCCTTAGCGGCGATTTTAAAATAGGCGACACCATCTTAACAGGAAAATGGAAGGCAGTTATGGAAGGCCACGATATAAAATTATCGAATGGTAAGCAAGAGCTGGCTTTTCCTACGGACGTGACGTTGAGTCCTGTGCATCCCGACAGTGATTTTTTTACTTTACATGCTGTAACCATAGGTATCAACTTTCATTGGGAGCGCGATGAGGATCAGTCGTTTAAAGGTGGATTAAAGCTGCTTGTTGAGGATAAGAAAATTACTGCCATCAACATGCTGTCGGTAGAGGATTATCTTATCAGCGTTATTTCCTCCGAAATGAGTGCCACCTCCTCCTTGGAACTACTAAAAGCACATGCGGTTATTTCGCGAAGCTGGTTACTGGCGCAAATACAAAAAAACAAATCATTGCAACAAAAAAAGCAGACTTATCAAACTGTGCATGAATCGGACAGCGAGTTTATAAAGTGGTACGATAGAGAGGATCATATCAATTTTGATGTGTGTGCCGATGATCATTGCCAGCGTTACCAGGGTATAACCCGCTCATCAACCAAAGCAGTGGTGGAGGCGGTTAAAGCCACTTGGGGCGAAGTACTTATGTTTGAAAAGGCCATCTGCGACACGCGCTTTTCAAAATGTTGCGGTGGAGTAGTGGAACGCTTTGAGCATGTGTGGGAACCCATTAACCATCCTTATTTGCAGACTTTTACCGATAACGATAAAAATCCCGCGGGCTTCAGTCTCAACTTAAAAAACGAAGAAGCCGCCAAAAATTGGATGCTGGGACAACCTGAAGCGTATTGTAATACCGCCGACAAAGAAGTGCTGAGTCAGGTACTTAACGATTACGATCAGGAAACCAATGACTTTTACCGTTGGACAGTGGTTTATACGCAAAGTGAAATAAGCGAACTAATAAAAGAAAGAACAGGGATTGATTTTGGTTTGATACAAGATTTAATACCTGTGGAAAGAGGCGACTCAGGACGTTTAATTAAACTACAGATTGTGGGCCATAAAAAAACTTTAACCATTGGTAAGGAGCTGGAAATAAGAAAAGCATTGTCCAAATCGCATTTGTACAGCGCTGCTTTTATTGTGCAAAAAGAGGAGCTTAAGGGCCGGATAAAGTTTGTGCTTAAAGGAGCCGGGTGGGGGCATGGCGTTGGGCTGTGCCAAATAGGAGCGGCTGTAATGGGAGCCAAAGGGTTTGCTTATAATGCCATTTTAATGCACTATTTTAGAGGCGCGGAGTTGAAAAAAAGGTATTAGCGATCAGTTCTCAGTGAACAGTAATCGGTAAATCCTTATTACACAGAGACGGCTCTTCCCTCTCCCATTTTCGGGGGGAGGGGGAAGTACCGTGCCAAAGGCGCGGGGATGGGGGTTATTCAGTAATCAGTACTTTAGCCGCAAAAAACGGCATTTCCAATATCCTAACTGTTGGCAGTTAGATAAAAGTTAAAAACAATAAAAAGCTGTTAGCTATAAAAAATATGAACAAACTAAAATCTACATCGCCCTGGGCTTGGGTGCCCACCCTTTATTTTGCCCAAGGCATACCCTACGTGGTAGTGATGACTGTTTCGGTAATCATGTACAAACGTTTGGGTGTATCTAATACGGATATAGCTCTTTACACCAGTTGGTTATATCTGCCTTGGGTTATAAAACCTTTATGGAGTCCGGTGGTCGATTTGCTTAAAACAAAGCGGTGGTGGATCATTATTATGCAATTACTCATAGGTGCCGGCTTGGCTGGTGTGGCATTAACTATCCCCGTACCCAACTTTTTTAAATTTACCTTGGCCTTTCTTTGGTTGCTGGCCTTTAGTTCTGCTACACACGATATTGCTGCCGACGGGTTTTACATGTTAGGGCTCAACGAACATAAACAAGCCTATTTTATTGGTATTCGCAGTACGTTCTATCGTATTTCGATGATAACCGGACAAGGCTTGCTCATTATTCTGGCTGGTTTTATCGAGTCTTCGTCAGGTTTAGAACCGGTGGATTTTACGGTTACAACGCAAAGCCATAAAACAGAATGGCTTGTACCTACGGATATCGACTATGGTTCGGCGCAAAACGGAGAAATGAGTTTTGTGATAGATACCGACCAAGTTGCCTTAGGAACGAATAATATAAATAAGACCAGGGCCGATGAAATAAAAGCATGGGCAAAAGCGCATAATCTCAACAATGGTTTTGTTCAGCAGGAGGCCACACTGGCCAAGGACGATTCGTGGTGGGCACGACAGGTGGCCGATCCCTTAAAGAAGACCTTGAAAGAGAAATTTGGTAAGGCCGATAAGGTAGTGAATCAGGCCGATGCACAAGGTAATATTGCCGTAATCGGAATTCGCCTTTCCACCTCGCCCGGGGAGGGAGAAACGGTGGTGCTTAACATGGATCGTAACAAAGGAGCCAAAGATTTATCGCTGATAGAAGGGCAGCGCCTGACTTTTACAGCGGATAATTGGAATAAAAATGCCCAGGTGCTCATTCAGGTCGATCCTAAACAGCAAGGAGTGGTGTCCACAAGCTTCAGAGGCTTGTCGGGAAATATTCCACTGGCGTGGTCGGTCACTTTTTTTGTGCTGGCCGGTTTGTTTGTTACTTTTTTAATTTACCATCGTTTTATTTTGCCAAAGCCGGCGGGCGATAGGCCTGTATCGCAAGGAAGCAGCATGTTTAAAGAGTTTGGACAAACCTTTGTGTCGTTCTTTAAAAAAGATAATATTGGTATGGCCATGCTTTTTATACTGGTTTTCCGCCTGGGCGAGAGCCAGCTCGTAAAATTAGCATCTCCCTTTTTGTTAGATGCCAAAGAAATTGGTGGCCTGGGTTTAACCACGGGCGATGTGGGACTGATTTATGGTACCATAGGCATCCTCTTTTTAACGCTCGGCGGTATCCTGGGTGGTTGGGTAGCCTCGCGTCAGGGACTTAAATATTGGATTTTCTGGATGACATTGGCTATTAACCTTCCTAATCTTACTTATGTATATCTATCCTTTTATATGCCCGAGAGTATGTGGTTGATAGCATCCAGCGTGGCGGTGGAGCAGTTTGGTTATGGCTTTGGCTTTACGGCTTTTATGCTCTACTTGATTTATTTTTCGCAGGGAAAAAGCAAAACAGCACATTACGCCATCTGTACCGGTTTTATGGCCTTGGGTATGATGATTCCCGGAATGGTATCGGGCTGGCTGCAAGAAATTATCGGTTATCAAAATTTCTTTATCTGGGTGATGATATGTACCATACCTAGTTTTGTGGTTATCAAATTCCTAAAAATAGATCCTACCTTTGGGATAAAAAAAGCAGAGGAATAAAAAAAACTGAATCAAAAAGGCGCGGAGTACACTAATGAATATTTAGAAATGCGATTGAAAAATATTGAAATAACTAGTGTTTCACTGTGTTCTTAGGTGCTTAGGTGACAACTAACGAAAGCTCGGCACTACCTGTCCCGAGCTCCTCCTCGGGAGGCTATGTTAACGATAATTAATTGCAGTTTTTTGTTGTTTTTTTGAATATAGAGTTGTTTGATGTGGACGGGACTGGCCTCCTGATAAATATTATTGGGCTCAAGGCGCTGCCTTAGTAAGACCGGGAAGCTCCGAACACGTTCGGAGATCACCCGGCCGCACTTAGGTAGCGTAAAGAGACAGATGATATTTTTCGGGCAGCCTTCAATTACTTTGCTTACTTTCTTGTTTCAAGACAAGAAAGTAGCAGCCACTCCGGCTTTAGGAGGGTGGAGAGGACTAAATAAGTAAAAATGTTTCAAGTGATTGATTACTCTAATAATTCGGCCGTACCCCTTCCCAGCAGAGCCGCCTCCGCTAAATGACGGAGGCTTTTGCCGCAGCGGTAAACTTAGTGATTTAGTGGTTAAATTTTTATTTCCAATACTTAATACATAATCTTGTAATCTGTAATCCATATCTTCAAATAATGAAAAATAAAATACACATCATCCTGAGTATCTGCTTGTTTTTCGGAATCAATATCTTCGGCAAAGACTATCCTAAAAGGGAGATGCGGGCGGTTTGGATCGCATCAGTGGCCAATATCGACTGGCCTTCAAAAGCGGGTCTAACTGTTGATTTGCAAAAGCAGGAGATGGAAGAATTGCTCGATCTGGCCAAAGAATACAGAATGAATACTGTTATCTTTCAGATACGTCCCGCTACGGATGCCTTATATTATTCCTCCTTAGAGCCTTGGTCGCAATGGCTCACCGGGGTGCAGGGCACAGCGCCCGATCCGCTTTACGATCCGCTTCAATTTACGGCAGAGCAATGCAAAAAGCGTGGTCTGGATCTCCATGTGTGGCTCAACCCTTATCGTGCCGTGGCCGATACCCTGCGGAGTTCCGTTTCCGAAAATCATCCCATCAGGCAGCATCCGGAGTGGTTTGTAAAGTATGGGAAAACAGCTTATTTTAACCCGGGACTACCCGAAACGCGAAATCATGTGGCAAAAGTGGTAGCTGATATTGTCCGGCGATATGATGTAGACGCGATTCACTTCGACGATTATTTTTATCCTTATCGTATTGCCAATAAAGAGTTTCCCGACCAGGCTGCTTTTGAGATGCATCCCAGAGGTTTTACACCCGATAAAAAAGAGGACTGGCGCAGAGACAATGTAAACCTGATTATAAAACAGCTAAACGATACCATTAAATCCATTAATCCTCATGTAGAGTTTGGAATATCACCTTTCGGTGTTTGGCGTAATCAACATATCGATCCCAGTGGTTCGGCAACAAGAGCCGGGCAAACCAATTACGACGATTTGTATGCCGATATATTAAAATGGCAAAAAGAAGGCTGGATTGATTATGTGACCCCTCAGATTTATTGGCACATTGGCATGGAAGTGGCTGATTATGCCATCATAGCCGATTGGTGGAGTAAGAATGCCTACGGTTGCCTGGTTTATACCGGTCAGGCATTTTACAAGCTGAATAAAAAATCAAAAGTAAGAGCCTGGCGATCGCCAAAGCAAATAGAAAAACAAATTAAACTCAACAGAACCATTCCTAATATTGGAGGCAGCATGTATTTTAGTGCCAAATCCATGAGGCATAATCCTTTGAAGTTGAAGGAGAGAATGACCAAAAAAGTGTACAAGTACGAGGCTTTACCTCCTGTAAATTTGCGTATTGAGCAGGTTGTAGCAGAAGCACCCACCAATGCTAGGATGAACGTGGAGAAGGGTAAAATACATTTGCAATGGGAAGCTGGTAAAAACAACAAGTATTTTGTGCTGTATAAATTCAGAAAAGGAAAACCGGCCAGTATCGAAAATGCAGAAAACATTGTACGGGTGACGGGACAAAATAGTATTATTGGCGAAATAAACCGGTTTACCCATCCCGATAAATATTATTACATGGTAACAGGGGTGAGCAAAACCAATCAGGAGTCGGTAAGCGTATTTTTTAGGCAAGAGTAGTTGCAGGGCAAGGGCGTACTCGCATGATGGGCGTAAAGCGAATGGCAAATAGCATAGCGTGCAGAGTGTAGCGTAATGAGAAACAGAAATAAGATAGAAATAATGGCCATTAAACATTGTAGGCTCGCAGACCTGTTGGGGTTATTAGAAGTCCGGATAGAACAAGGCAGCAAAGCGAGGTGTTTAGGTAACCTCCTGATACTTGATACTCACATCTTTATACTTTATACTTGATACTCACATATTAACATTAATTTTAAACAAATGAAAAAAACTGAGCGCTATCTAGCCCTCGATGTGCTGCGGGGCATTACAGTAGCCGGAATGATAATGGTAAATACACCCGGTAGCTGGTCGTATGTGTATCCGCCATTGCGGCATGCTCAATGGCACGGCTGTACTCCTACCGATTTGGTATTTCCCTTTTTCCTCTTTGTAGTAGGGGTTTCGGTGTTCTTTTCCTTCCAAAAATACGGGAATACGTTAAATAAAACATCTTTGCTCAAAGTGGGCAAACGGACTGCGTTGATATTTGCCATCGGCTTATTTCTGAATTCTTTTCCGCAATGGCAAATGGAGCTGCCCACGCTACGTATCATGGGGGTGCTTCAGCGTATTGCCCTTGCCTATGGCATTGGGGCTATATTGGTGCTGTCGCTGAGATTTAAACCTTTGATCATGGTTTCCGGTGGCTTGCTTCTGCTTCATTGGGCTTTGCTTTATTTCCTGGGTGGTGACAGCCCGTACAGTTTAGCGCAAAATGCTACCATCCCCTTCGATACCTTTATCTTGGGCGAAGCACATCTGTATGGAGGCTTTGGTATACCCTTCGACCCCGAAGGACTGTTCAGTACCTTGTCGGCGGTGGTTACCGTGATAGTAGGTTATGCTGTGGGGCATATGATAAAGGCATCTACTAAAAAACAGTTGCCCATACGCTTGTTGTTGGTTGGTGGAACCTTGGCTCTGGCCGGTTGGCTCTGGGGTTTTATCCTGCCCATCAATAAACCCATATGGACTGGCTCCTATGTGCTCTATACAGGTGGACTGGCAACTGTATTCCTTGGTTTACTGGTATGGGTGATTGATGTGCGAGGCTATAAAAAATGGACTTCCTTTTTCGTGGTCTTCGGCATGAACCCGCTGTTTATATATGCCTTCTCAGGTTTATGGGCCAGGATTCTAGGCCGTGTGATTAAAGTAACAACAGAAACAGGGGAATCTGTACCGGCATCCCACGCCCTTTACAATAATATTTTTGTACCCCTGGCCGGTAATATGAATGGCTCCCTGTTTTATGCCCTTACTCATATCGTATTTTTCTGGTTTTTAGGTTGGATACTTTATAAAAAGAAGATATTTATTAAAGTGTGAGTTGGTTGAGGCGGTCTGATACCAACACTTATTCCGGGTGCTACCTGAAGTTGCACCCGGAGTTCACTCTTTTACTTATACAAAAAATATTTTTCGGCTGTTTTTTTAAACGCATCGATATCTTTATACCACATCTGCTCTATATCGCTTACCAGCCATCTTTTGGTAAAGTTTTTCCTTACTTTATCGCTTCCGCACACTTTATCAAACATCAGCAACCGCGATGGGTCGCACAATTCAAATACATTGTGCGCCGGCCATAGTTTATGCGCCTCCTGTAACACATAAAATTGTAAGAGTGATAAGGGGGCTTTTCCGTAATCGGTAAAATGTACCTGCACCCCATGTACCATGGTGCCCTTTGATACGCTATAATATGGTTTAAAATGAACGGGCCGAAAAATGACACCAGGCAAATGTAAGTTGTTCAGGTTGTTGGCCAGACTGTCGGCATCAAAATGTTCGGCTGCAAATAACTGAAAGGGCAGGGTGTAGCCAACACCAATGCTGTACACGTAAAGCTCACCCAATATACCCGAAACAGGATAAAAGAACGATGAGTTGGCATGAGGGATGTGGGGTGAGGAAGGAACCCAGGGTAAATTAGTATCCACAAAGTTCATAGCGCGTTTCCATCCCTCCATCTGTATCACTGTTAAATCGCACTTTACTTTATTGTTGAGATGCCCCTCGTTATTCAGGAATAGAGCCAGTTCGCCTACGGTTAAACCATGTACATAAGGTATCTCAAACTGGCTCACAAAAGATATAAACCCGGGTTCGGTGACAACACCTTCCATTTTTAAACCGCCCAGGGGATTGGGTCTGTCCAGTATCACCATCTTAATATTGTTTTCGGCTGCTGCCTCCATGGCCAATCCCAAGGTACTGATATACGTGTAAGAGCGTGAGCCGATGTCCTGAATGTCATAAACCAGCACATCAATACCTTTGAGCATCTCGGGGTTTGGCTTTTTATTTTTGCCATAGAGGCTGTACACGGGTAAGCCGGTTTTGGGGTCGGTAAAAAACTCCACCAGGTCGCCCGCCGCATAATCTCCGCGTACCCCGTGTTCCGGACCATAAAGTGCCTTGAGCTGAACTTCTGGGGCGTTATACAAAATATCCACCGTAGAGATTAAGTTGTGATCAACGCCGGTAGGATTGGTGATCAGGCCCACATTACGCCCTTTCAGTATGTCAAAGCTATTGTTTCGCAGTGCTTCGATTCCTGTTTTAACGCTTTGGGCATTGGTTGTTGCAATCAATAATAATGAAAGACAAATAAGTGCGATTTTTTTCATATACGTATATAAATAATAAAAAAGAATAATAGATTGAAATAAAACTATAATTTTTACATTTGTAAGATGTAGTACAAATATAAACCCAATATCTAATCAATTCCAAATAAAGATACCTACTATGTTTTTTCAAGCTGCATTTTTTAAATCTGTTGTTGTATTAAGTATAGTTGGATTTATTTTTTTTGTTAATAAATATCAAAATGGTAAAATAAATTGGAAGCAGGCCGACATTTGGCTCGAGGCAGGGGATTTTACGAAGTTACGGGAATGGACGGCTTGGATAAAAGAAAAAAATGTAATCCACGGTAAAATATGGTTTAAAGCCGACTCGCTGGAACAAATAGCCCATAGAATAGAATTGGATTTTACCCTCGACGAGGCTGCTGTGGATAAGCTGTTGCACAAACAATGGGGCAGTGTGGATGCTACCGAAAAGAAAAAATGGGAAGAAGACCGTCTTTTGGAATATAGATAT
Organism: Saccharicrinis carchari; assembly: GCF_900182605.1. Lineage (NCBI taxonomy): Bacteria > Pseudomonadati > Bacteroidota > Bacteroidia > Marinilabiliales > Marinilabiliaceae > Saccharicrinis > Saccharicrinis carchari. The sequence continues at coordinate 935,219 of NZ_FXTB01000001.1, read as the reverse complement.
ATCGATGGAGAAAAAAGGTATTTTAAGCGGGCGGTTTCCAATTTAAAACTATTGTTAAACAGGGGGGGCTTGATTACCGATTCGCTGGCAAGCTTTTGCCTCGAACATACCCGGCGGGTAATGAAGGCAACTAAATTAAATGGGCAGCCGGTACTTCCGCAAACTTTTAGTGTTGAATTTTCCCTTCGTGTTAATACCAATGCCGTACCGAACGGTGAAGAAATAAGATGCTGGCTACCTTTTCCTAAGGAATCCCATGCAAGGCAAACGCAGGTTCAATTCGTGTGGGCTTCGGAGAAAAATTATCATGTATCTAAGTCTGCAAATACCCACCGCACCATTTATATGTCCGCGAGAGCGCAAAAGGATAGGGAAACTGTTTTTAGGGTTCGATTCAAATTTACAACGCTGGCGCAGTATTTTCAATTAAGCAACGATAAGCTTAAGGCTTATGACGAAAACTCGGAGTTATATAAAAAGTATACCGCTGAACAATATCCGCATATTGTATTCAGCAACAGGATAAAGAAATTATCCGATAGTATTGTGGGAAACACCAAAATACCCCATGAGAAAGTCCGTAAACTCTATTATTGGATAGACGATAACATACCCTGGGCCGGTGCGCTCGAATACGGGACAATACCTTGCATTCCCCAATACGTCCTGGACCATAAAAAAGGGGACTGTGGTATGCAGACCCTTTTATTTATGGCAATGGCAAGGTATCAGGGGGTGCCGGTGAAGTGGCAAAGCGGATGGATGATGCATCCCCGCAATATTAACCTGCACGACTGGTGCGAAGTGTATTATCAGGGCGTGGGCTGGGTGCCCTTGGATAATTCATTCGGCTTGCAAAACACCGATAACACTCAACTTAAGGATTTTTATATTTCGGGAATGGATGCTTATCGTTTGATAATAAACGATGGGATAGGGGCAGCTTTGGAACCGGCCAAAAAATATCTACGCAGCGAGCCCTGGGACTTTCAACGGGGCGAAGTGGAATGGGCCGGCGGTAACTTGTATTTTGACCAGTGGAATTACAGCATGCAGGTGTTGAACTAAAAGAAGCCCACTTCATTACTCTATGCCGAATAAGGGAATGTGAAAAGGCTTATTGAGCACTCTGGCAATTGGATGGGCGAAGGGTGAAAGGCTTGCGATAAGCAAGGGCTATTCCCTGTTTATAACAGGCAAGGCTTTTCCTTTTGTAGGGACTATAAGATTATCCTTGCGGAGGCTCCTGCTATTTACATCCATTTCTTCACAATTCCTTAAAATTTGTTTGTATTTGTTAAGACATTTTTTACATTTGACATCTGTAAGATGTAATACAACATACGATGGCGATACAGATTATCAAATATTATTTTATTTCCGCTTTAATCCTTTTGTTTATGGGGTGTGCAAGCCATGTTAACAAAAGCACAATTGAAGTAGAAAGGGTAAAGAGTAAATATATTGCAGACAATAGGGTAAGCCTTTTTGATGTTAATCTTAGCAAAAACGACAAAGGCGTCCTTATTGTAAGCGGTGAAACCACGGTGCCGGATGCCAAAACGGAGCTTATATCTTCTCTGCAAAAAAATAACATCGCTCTTATCGACAGTTTAACTGTTCTGCCTGATGTAAATCGGGTGCAGCAACTTTGGGCTTTGGTTACGGTGAGTGTGGCCAACCTTCGCGATAAACCTTATCACGCGGCACAACTGGTGTCCCAAATTATCATGGGCACCCCGGTTAAAGTACTTAAGGAGCAAGGGGCTTGGGTGCTCATCCAGTGCCCCGACAGGTACATAGCCTGGACTAACGCATCTTCTCTGCATTTTTTAAGCGATCTGGAGTTTGCCAAATGGAAAATTACCCAACGTGCTGTGCTGAAAAGAGATGCCTGGATGTTAGCGTTTGATGGTAAGAGAGTTTCAGATCTGGTGGCCGGAAGTATTGTGCAGATAGTAAGCGATAGCAGTGAATTTTCAAAAGTAGCCCTCCCCGACGGTAGGTGGGGTTACCTAGCAAGAAACAGTTTCCGGCATTTCGACCAATGGACGAATCAAACCCGGTTGAAAAAAGATAAATTGGTAGAGACAGCCTTTACGTTTTTTGGCTTACCTTACCTGTGGGGTGGTACTTCTTCTAAAGGGCTTGATTGTAGCGGTTTGATGAAAAATATTTATTTTTTGAACGGATATATATTAGCTCGCGACGCATCGCAGCAAGTTAAGTATGGATTAAATGTAAATACAGACCTTGCCAAACTCCATGCAGGTGACCTCTTGTTTTTTGGCAACGCCAAATCAAAAAAAGTAACGCATGTGGGGATGTACATCGGCGATACCGAATTTATCCATGCTTCTGCGCGGGTGATGGTAAATAGCCTCGACTCGGTCCGTCCTAATTTTAGTACGTATCGTGCAGATACATGGCTGTATGCGCGTAGATATGTGGGGCAAGCTGTGCAGGATGGATTAATACCCGTGGGTAGCCATTCCTGGTATGTAAATACAGATGGTGCCGGGAGTGCGACTCTCACAATACCATAAATGTAACGCCAGGGTGAAGGATAACCCAATATTTTTGGATGGGGTAGCAAGAGGAAGTAAATAGAATTAAGATAGTGTAATATTCCTGATGCTTTGGCAATGCCATGTCGAACAGCGTTGGGAGAAGGCTTAATAAAGACAGAAATGACCAACAGACGACAATTTATTAAAAATACCGGTTTAATGGCTGGTGTAACCCTGATTGGATCTACTATAAAAGCATGCGATAATATTGATAAGCGTGCTGTAAAAACTGCTGATGAAACCATGAAACTGTCCTATACCGCTTACGATATTCAAATGAAACATGTTTTTACCATCGCTTCAAGTTCCCGAAGCACTACACCCGTGATGTTGGTTCAGGTGGAATATGACGGCGTAATCGGATATGGCGAGGCAGCCATGCCCCCTTACCTGGGCGAGTCGCACCTAACGGCGGCCAAATTTTTGGAGCAGGTAAACCTTAGTCAGTTCAGTAGTCCTTTTTTGCTTGAAGATATATTGGACTATATTGAAAATATAAAACCCGGCAACTATGCGGCCAAAGCATCGGTAGATATTGCGCTGCACGACTTGTTGGGGAAGCTGCTTAATGAACCACTGCATAAACTATGGGGCTTAAACCCTGAAAAAACACCCAATACAAGTTTTACTATTGGTATAGACCATCGGGAGGTGGTGAGGAAGAAAGTTAAGGAGGCATCAGCTTATAATATTTTAAAAGTGAAGCTGGGCAAAGGCAATGATAAGGCAATGATTGAAACTATTCGCTCGGTTAGCGATGTGCCTTTATGCGTGGATGTGAATCAGGGATGGAAAGATAAACACGAAGCCTTGGATTTGATCTATTGGCTCAAAGAAAAAGGGGTGCTGTTTGTGGAACAGCCCATGCCGAAGTCTAAAGAAGGAAGAGACGATATGGCATGGCTTACTCAAAATAGCCCGCTGCCCACTATTGCCGATGAGGCGCTGCAAACCGTCGCCGACGTGCTGCCCTTAAAAGGTGTTTACTCAGGTATCAACATTAAACTGATGAAATGTGGCGGACTCCGGGCAGCCCGTAAAATGATAACTATTGCCAGAGCCTTGGATATGAAAGTGATGATAGGATGCATGACAGCAACCTCCTGCCCCATATCGGCAGCCGCACAGCTTTCTCCCTTAGTAGATTGGGCCGACCTGGATGGAAACCTGCTTATATCTAACGATGTGTACCAGGGGCTTAAAGTGGTGAAAGGCAAAATTACATTAAATAATAAACCCGGTATTGGCGTAATAAAATTGTAGCTGCTGTATGTGCTAAAGCTTTATGTAAGAGGAGTAGAAAGGTTTCTTTGTAAGGGTTTTAAATAAAAGATGAGTATCTAATAATGATAAAAAAATTAAAAATAAAACTGCAAGACGTACTGCCACCGAAACAAATCTACGATCAATATATCGATAGACTGGCAAAGGGCACCGATGCAGGTTTTTATCGACTCATACCGCAACTGGTAGTAGTGGCCAACAGCGAAGAGGAAATCATAAAGATACTTGAGCTCACGCACTCCATGAATATCCCGGTGACCTTTAAGGCCGCCGGAACCAGTTTGAGCGGACAAACCATAAGCGATGCTGTTTTAATAGAGATAGGTCCCGACTTTAACAAATATAAGATTGAGAAAGAGGGGGCAAAAATAGTTTTGCAACCCGGTGTAAGGGGAGGCTTTGCCAACTTGCAACTGGCCAAATACGGATATAAAATCGGTCCCAGTCCGGCATCCATCAATGCGGCTAAAATTGGCGGTATTGTAGCCAATAATGCCAGCGGTGCCAGTTATGGAATTGTTACCAACAGTTACAATACCATCCAGTCTATGCGTATCGTTATGGTCGATGGTACGGTGCTGGATACCGCTTGTGATGAGAGTAAACGCGAATTTAAAACTAGCCATGCACATCTGCTTCGGGAAATAGCAGAAATAAAGCAGCAGATAGTACGCTCACCCCAATTGTTAGAAAAAATTAAGCACAAATACCTCATAAAAAATACCACAGGTTATGGTATGAATTCCTTTTTAGACTTTGACGATTCGGTGGATATTATTGCTCATTTAATGGTGGGTTCCGAAGGAACGCTTGGTTTTATATCAGAGCTAAGCTTTAATACCATTAAAGATAATTCCGAAAAAACATGCGTCCTCTTGTTTTTGCCCGATATTAAAGAGGCTGCCAAAACAATTATTCCCTTACGGCAATGCAAGGTGAGTGCTGCCGAATTGATGGATCGCAACGCGCTTAGAGCCGTGGAAGAGGTAGAGGGACTTCCTGCACTATTAAAGGATTTACCTCAGGGTGCAACAGCTTTATTGGTGGAAACATCAGCAGAAAGTAAGGCGCAACTGCTACTGCAAAAGCAAGAAATTATAGAAAAACTGGTAGATATACATACTTTATTCCCAATCTCTTTTACCGATAATGCCAGGGATTACAATACCTATTGGAAAGTGCGCAAAGGGCTTTTTACTTCGGCCGCTGCAACACGGCCCAACGGAACTACTTGTATCATCGAAGATGTAACCTTTCCCGGCGACCGCCTGGAAGAGGCTTTGCCTGCCATACAGCAACTCATGGAGGAGCACGGATACAAAGATTCGGTAACCTGGGGCCATTTGCTCGATGGCAATATCCACTTTTTGCTTATGCCCGACTTTGAGAAACAAGGGCAGCTGCAAAACTACAAAGCGTTTATGAACAAGCTGGTATATCTGGTGGTAGATAGGTTTAACGGTAGCTTAAAAGGGGAACATGGTACCGGGCGCAATATGGCACCTTTTGTAGAATATGAGTGGGGAAGCGAGATTTATGAGCTGATGAAGAAAGTGAAGGCAGCCTTCGATCCAAAAAATATATTGAACCCCGGCGTACTCATTAACGACGATCCTGAGGTTTACGTAAAAAATATCAAACCTTTGCCCCTGGCACATCCCATCATCGATACTTGTATTGAGTGTGGTTTTTGTGAAAGTAGCTGTCCCTCGCAAAATTTAACACTGACACCGCGCCAACGCATTGCCGTGTTTCGTGCCATGACGAATAACCAGGCCATTGATTCGCGACAGTTGAAGGAATTGCACAAAGCCTATCGTTATAAAGGCGATGAGAGCTGCGCCACCGACGGGCTATGTGCACTCAACTGCCCGGTAGGAATTGATACAGGTAAAATGATTAAAGAGCTGCGCTTTAAACAAAAAACTAAATTCGCCAGGCGTATGGCCGGTTTTATGGCCAATCACTTTGCGCAACTTACTAACATAGCACGCCATGTCTTGAATGGAGTGCATGTTTTGCATCGTTTATTGCCCACCCCTGTGATGCAAGCCGGCGGTATGGCCTTACATAAAATATCAGGCAGAAGCATACCACTTTGGAATCGGAATATGCCTATAGGAGCACCACAGGTGAATACCGGTAGCAATCTTGAATCTCCTGATAAAGTGCTGTACTTTCCGTCCTGCATCAATCGCATGTTCGGAAATGATAGCAGTAATAGAGAGGAGGCAGCCCTATCTCAGCTTACCCAACAGCTCTTGCAAAAAGCAGGGTATCAAATCATCTATCCCGATAATATAAATAAGCTATGCTGCGGTATGGCCTTCGATAGCAAAGGCTTTAAGCGGGAGGGTGAAAATAAGTTGCATGAGCTCGAAAAGGCACTTCTTACTGCCTCACAGAAGGGCGATATTCCCGTGCTCTGTGACATGAGTCCCTGTTTATACAGAATGAAAGAGCGGATGGATAAGAAATTGAAACTTTACGAACCGATTGCTTTTACCTTAGATTATTTAAAGGATAAATTGGCATTTACGCAGCAAAACGAAACGGTGATGGTGCATTCTACGTGCAGCTCCACTAAAATGGGTCTCAACGACAAGTTGGTGCAGCTGGCACAACTTTGTGCTACCGAAGTAATCAATCCTGAAAAAACGGGCTGTTGCGGATGGGCCGGCGACAAAGGCTTTAATCTGCCGGCACTAAATACCAGTGCCCTCAAATATTTAAAAGACGAAGTGCCCGCGCGTGCAGTGGCTGGATACAGCACCAGTCGCACTTGCGAAATTGGCCTGTCACTTCACAGCGGACTGAATTACCAATCGATTTTATTTTTAGTGGACAAGGCCACGGTGAGAAATGAAATAGAAATAAACTAAATACAAATTAAATTTACTATGAAAGATGAATGTTTAATGAGGTTTTCAAAGTTCTTGGTTTTTTTTGAACAAGATGTTGGATTTAAAAGGTCAAGGCTTTTTGTGATTAAAATAAAAATCAATTACTAATTAATTAAAACTAAAGTCAATGAAAAAGAATCTATTAATTTTATTCGTACTGTGTTGGTTTCCCCTTTTGGGTCAGGCCCAAACCAATACGGTAACAGGAGTGGTAAAGGATCAGGATAATCTACCTTTACCCGGCGTAAGCGTTGTATTAAAAAGTGATGCCACCATAGGAACCATTACCGATGTGAACGGTAAATATACAATCAACACCTCGCCCAACGATGTACTTATTTTCCGTTTTATCGGAATGAAAAGCCAGGAAGTAGCTGTCAATGGCAGAACAACCATCAACGTAATGCTGCAAGCCGATTTTGTTGGCTTGGATGAGGTAATAGCCGTTGGTTATGGTGTGCAAAAAAAGAGCGATATTACTGGTGCAGTGGCTACCGTAGATGCTGAGGTGCTTCAGAACCAGCCCGTGTCCAGTGCGGCTACCATGCTGCAGGGACGTGCTTCCGGAGTAATGGTAACCCAAACATCGGGTGCACCCGGTGCGGGACTTTCCGTGAGGGTTAGAGGTACCGGTACAGTGAATAATTCATCTCCTTTGTATGTGGTAGATGGTATATTGCTTGACGATATATCCCATATCAACCCCAGCGACATCGGTAGTATGGAGGTGCTAAAAGATGCATCCGCCACGGCCATATACGGCTCGCGTGGAGCCAACGGTGTTATTCTGATCCAAACAAAAAAAGGTGCTACAGAAGATGTCGCTGTGCATATTGAGCTAATGAGTGGCTTGCAGCAAGCCTGGACAGAACCGGATTTGATGAACTCAAAAGATTGGCTCGAAACATACAACAAAGCGCAAACCAATGCAGCGGCATTTACAGGATCATCGGCTTATAAACCTTTGGAATTATTGCCCCCGTCGGATGATGTAAACAGAACCACCGACTGGTTCGATGAAGTAACACGCGTGGGTAAGGTGCATAAAGCCAATGTGAGTTTTTCCAGGGGCGATGAGCAAGCAAATACCATGGTTAGTGTGGGGTACTTTAAAAACGAAGGTATCATTCTTAATTCAGCATATGAGAGGTTCAATGCCCGCTTAAACAACAATTACAGCATGGGTGAAATGTGGAAGGCGGGGTTTAATGTTTCGATATCCAATACAAGTACCGATCAGGTAACAGGCAACGCTATCAGTGGTATTTTAACGTTGGCCCAGCGTGTTGATCCCATAACACCGGTATATCAGGAGTCGGGAGAGTTTGCATCCACACCGTATTCTGATTTGCGTAACCCTGTAGGACAGCTAAATAGAGATGTTAGAGAAAATGAATATTTGCGTGTTTTGGCCAATTCGTACTTACAGATTGAACCAATAAACAATCTATTTATAAAAACCTCGCTCAGTTTAAACTTAGGCAGATCAAAAGAAAAAACATACTTGCCTACTTATGATTATGGTGCCGATTTAAACAGTACCAACAGCATTTCAAAAACCAGCCGGGAGTTCAATGGTTATCTAAGCGAAAATACCGTTAATTATATTTTTGACATTAACGATAACCACAATTTTAGTGTGTTGGCCGGTTTTACAGCCGAAAAAAATCTGTCGGAATATATAGGCGCGTCCCGAAACAACATTCCCAATGATAGCGAAGAACTTCAATATATTTCGGCATCGCTCGACAAAGAGAGCACCGATGCCTGGAATTCGGGTGTAGATACCAGAATGTATTCTTATTTGGCCAGGGTAAATTACGATTATGCGGGTAAGTATTTTCTAACAGCATCGGTTCGTAGGGATGGATCTTCGGTTTTTGGCCCCAACAAACGCTTCGGTAATTTCCCCTCTGCTTCGGCAGGTTGGAGGTTGAGGAACGAAAGTTTTATGGATTTTATTCCGAAAAATGTGGTGAACCGTATAAAAGTGAGAGCAGGATGGGGGAGAGTAGGTAATGCTAAAATAGATCCTTACTCCTTTGCTTCTACCATCCAGAGTAGTGATAGCCGCTTAGAATACAGTTATGTGTTTAGCGATGCCGAGTATGCCGGTGGTGCACCGGTAAAAATGGCCAATCCTAACATACAGTGGGAAACCGTACAATCGACAAATATAGGTCTCGATCTGGCTTTCCTTAACGATAAAGTGAGCTTGTCGGTCGATTATTTTTCCAAGGAAACCAAGGACATGCTTGTTGAGGTGCCACTTCCGGAGTATGCCGGGTATGACGGTAGCCCTTTTGTGAATGCAGGAACTGTGGAAAATAAGGGTATTGAATTGGATTTGGGTTATCGTGGCACCATAGGCAACGATCTCAAGTTTAGGGTAAATCTAAACGCTTCGCACGTCGATAATGAGGTGACTTCGCTGGGTGGTGGTGTACCCATTATAGATGGGAGCGTTAGTCTGGTGGGTAGTGTTACCCGTACAGCAGAGGGATTGCCCATCGGTTCGTTTTATGGATACCAGGTGGAAGGCGTGTTTCAGTCCGCTGCAGAGGTGGCGGCAAGTGCACAAAAATCAGAACCGATTGGGGCGGGTGACTTCCGCTTTAAAGACCAATGGACCGACAAAGACGGCGATGGCGTAATGGAAGAACCAGACGGGGTAATCAACGGCGACGACCGTACAATGATTGGTGACCCAAATCCGGATTGGTTTTACGGACTGAATATCGATTTAAATTATAAGAATTGGGATTGCACGATGTTCTTTCAGGGCGTGCAGGGCAACGACATATTCAATGGATTTAAATATTATAACTATGCCGATATCAAACGCTTTGCTTTGGCTAACGACTACAAAAATCACTGGACAGCACAAAACAAATCAAACACGATGTTCGGATTGAACGCCGCTACCGTTGAAGATAATCTGGTGGCCTCGGATTTTTATGTGGAGGACGGTTCTTATTTGCGACTTAAAAACTTTCAGTTGGGTTATACTTTTCGTAACCTATTGCCCAGTATGTCTGGCTTAAGGGTGTATTTCTCCGGTCAAAACCTGCTTACTTTTACGGGTTATTCAGGTCTCGATCCGGAAATTGGCGCATCAAGTTCCAATGCCCCTTCTTTAACCCAGGGTATCGATTACGGAACTTATCCGCAAGCAAGGGTGTTTTCAATTGGTGCTAGCTTAACATTTTAACCTTTTACAACAATGAAAAAGATGAAGAATATATTTATAATAGCACTGCTCGCTCTTGTTTTGGGAGCTTGTAGTGAGGATTTTCTGGATACCGTAAAAATTGGTGAGCAGACCAAAGATAGTTTTTATGCCAACGACTCCGATTTGTTAAAGGCTGCAAATGCTTGTTATTCGCCTTTGTGGGAGTACCATTATAATTGGGGACGCACCACTTTTGGCAATTCTACCACCGACGATGCTGTGGATAGAGAGGATCTTAAAATGAGGGAGTTTACTTTTAATTCCACCGCATTTTTATTTACCTATAATTACAGATACAACTATAGGGGTATATTAATGGCTAATCAGCTGTTAGAAAAAGTGGAAGGCGTGGATATTCCAGGCGTGAAGAATAAAGACCTCCAGAAGCGAGTAGTGGGCGAAGCAAAATTTTTACGTGCTTATTATTACTACGATATGGTGAAAAATTTTGGTGGCGTACCCTTGGTTTTAAAAGCCTTAATTCTGGAAGAATTGAATGAAACCAGAGCCACTGCTTCTGTAATATATCAGCAAATAGAAAAGGATTTGAAAGAGGCGGCCGCAGTACTTCCCAAAAAATCGGAGTATAATCCTGATAAAGACATGGGACGCATCACTAAAGGAGCCGCACTGGCTTTGCTGGTTAAAGTATGTGTGTCGCAGGCCAGTCCGGGTTATGCTACACAGGAGTTTTATAATACCGCAAAATGGGAGGAAGCTAAAACACACGCCGAAGCCTTGTTTGCATTGGGCGAGTACGATTTATATATGGGCAATTACCGCGATATGTTTACCGAAGAAGGAGAAAATGGAGTTGAGTCTATTTTCGAGGTGCAATTCTACGATTCCCCCAAGGACGACGGCGCTTTTACCAATAACGGTAACTTTACCACATTCCTGAACATGCCGTGGCTGGGTGCCGGCGATCCTTATGGAAGATATCAGGCCACCTATGATTTATATTTAGCCTTCGAGAACGGCGACCCGCGTAGAGACGCATCCTTGATTAACTCCCTGCAGTTTGCCGATCAATGGGTAGATACAGACGGAACCGTGCCCACGGTAAACGAGGACTTAACAGGGTTTAGTAATTACAAACATTACTTGTCGCGCGAAAGATATTTTGCTATGGGTAATACACGTAATTCGCCTGTAAATGAGCGTATCATACGTCTTTCGGATATTTATCTGCTTTATGCCGAGGCTTGTTACCATACCGGCGAGGAAGGGAATGCACGCATCTACCTCGAAAAAGTACGTGAAAGAGCGCGTAACGGGAATGCCTCTGTATTGCCGGAGGTAACCGCCGGTGGACAGGCCTTACTCGATGCCATTTATCACGAACGTAGGGTGGAGCTTTGCGGCGAAGGACATCGTTTCCACGACTTAGTGCGGACAGGCAGATTGGTGAAAGAACTGAAAACAGATGGCTATAAAGTAAAGGCTGCCCTGGCTCGTAATGGCGATGGCACCTATACAGTATCCGATTCCGGGGAGCCTATCTTTAAGGCTACTGCTCTTGAAATGCCTAAGAACATGTTCTTCCCACTTCCACAAAGCGAGGTGGATAACTCGGGGGGATTGATTGTGCAAAACGATGGTTATTAAGAGTATTAGATTTTAAATAAAAAAAAGCTGTCTTGGTAACGAGACAGCTTTTTTTATGCCTGAATAAACATCCGGCTTTATATTTTTTGTGCACACGGGGTAGATCCGGGGATGTAAATAAATTCACAAATCATGCCTAACTAAAAACATCGTTCAAACAATTTGCTCGTTCCCAATTGAGGTGAGTTTTAATGTAAATGGCATGAATGCTTGAATATGTATGATGTATTTTTAAAGCGTATGCCTACACTTAAATAAGCCAGTTATAGTGTTGCCAAAGGTTAATAAGTGTAAGGAGATTAGAGGAAAGATAAAAAAATAAATAAAAAAAGCGTTTAATGTTAAAAAAACAAAATAAAATTAATAAATTTGATTCGTGTTAACATGTCATACATGTTTTAAATGAAAGTATATAGCGATAAATGGTTAACAATAATAATGAGATGGAACAAAAATTTAAAATTATGCTCAATTATCGGTTACAAAAAATGGCCGGGTTTTTTTTGCTGTTCAGCTTCGCTTTGTTAGTGCTTCCGCAAAGTGGGTGGGCAAATGATAAGAGAGAACCTAAAGGCCCGCTTGGCAATGTAATGCTTGAACAATCTCATCAGGTCACTACCATTTTGGTTAAAGGTAAAGTGATAGATCTATCCGGTATGGCGGTACCGGGGGTTAACATCCTCGAAAAAGGTACCACCAACGGCGCTATAACTAATTTCGACGGCGAGTATGCTTTGGAAGTGTCATCCGCAGCTACCTTGGTTTTTTCGTTTATAGGATTTCAAACACAGGAAGTGCAGGTAGCCGGCAGAGAACGTATTGACATTGTACTTAGTGCTGAAACTTTAGGACTGGACGAAGTGGTGGTTACAGCTATGGGGGTTGTGGCCGAAAAGAAAAATCTGAATTTTGCGGTACAGGCGGTTAACGCGGAGGAATTAACCCGTGACAAGCAGTCCAATTTTGTGGATGCCCTCCAGGGGCGGGTGGCCGGTGTTGAAATTTCCGGAGCGGGTGGATCGCCAAGTGCCAACTCCCAAATTGTTATCCGGGGGGTTTCCTCCATCGATCCGGGGATGGGCAATGAACCCATATTTATACTCAACGGTATGCATGTTTCCGGTGGCGCCTCTAAAGCGGCCGAAATAAATCCCAATGATATCGAAAATGTAACGATACTTAAAGGAGCAGCTGCAGCGGCACTTTACGGATCGGAGGCTGCCAACGGCGCTATTATGATAACCACCAAATCGGGTAAGGCCGGGGCGGTAAAAGTTTCCCTGAACAGTACCGTGCAAATAGACAGAGCCACAAGGGTGCCCGAATTGCAAAGCACATACCTGCGAGGAGGGCTTGGGGTATATCGCCACGAATCCAAAGGCGGTTGGGGGCCCATGAAACCGGCCGGAACAACCACCTTTGATAATGTGGAGAACTATCTCGAAAACGGTATCTATCAAAAATACGATCTGTCTGTATCGGGAGGAAGCGAAAAATTTACCACCTACGCATCGGCATCCTACAGCGACCATACCGGTATTGTGCCCGAGGATTACCTAAAACGTTTTACCGTGCTGCTCAAATCGGACTATGACATACGCAAAAATCTATCGCTGGGCTTGATGGCGAACATCAGTAACAGAGAATCCAGAGGTGCCGGTTCCATGGGTAGCATATATAGTTGGCCCATCGACAACGATATGTTGAATTATAAAAATGCGGATGGATCCATAAGGTGGTTGTACGTAAACCCCAACAACAGGTACGACTCCCCGCTTAATCCGTTCTGGTCGAGGTATGAGGATTCCGGTAAAAGTGAATCTTACAGAACACTCCTTCAGGGTACCATAAAGTGGAGCCCCATTAAAAACTTGGATTTGACGGGTCGTATAGGCTATGATTTAACCAACTCGGAAGGGCTGTATACCACTACCCCGCGATGGGGATTACCCGAGGGACGGGATCAGCCTACAGCCGAGGACTTACCCCACCTGGGCTCTATGTCACAATCCGATGGTAAGGGCACTGTACTCAACTTTGGCGGACTAGCTCAATATAAGTATGTTGTAAATGAGGATTTTACTTTTGACTTGTTGGCGGGTGTCGATTTTAAAAGATCGCAAGGTCGGTCTACCGGTTTCAAAGGATACCATTTTAAAACACCGGGCTTGGAGAGTTTTAGCAACCTAAGCACCATCCTGCAAGAAGATATCTACCTTAACAGAAGCCGAAAGGACATATATGGTATTTTCGGGGAGTTAAAACTGGATTACAGGGGTATTGCCCACGTAGGGGTTACCGGCCGTAACGATGTGTCTTCTACCCTTGCTGAGGACAAGAATTCCTATTTTTATCCCTCCTACAGCGGTGGTTTTATTTTCACCGAGTTGCTGAATATCAATTCTAATCTCATCAGTTTTGGTAAAATCAGAGCCAACTGGGCCAAGGTGGGCAAGGATACCAACCCTTACAAGCAACATAACTACTTTAAGGCATGGCCGCAGCACCCCGACGAGGGTTATGGTGTGGATCCGGTCAGCAGTGGGAACCCTTTCCTCGACCCGGAGTTTACAACATCCTGGGAGGTAGGTGCCGACTTTAGGTTGTTCAACGATAAAACACGTTTAGACTTTGCCTATTATTCCACTTTTGTAGACGGACAGATTGTTACCGTAAGGGTGAGCCCCACAACCGGCAATATTTTGCAAACGCGTAACGAGGGCGATATATCCAATAAAGGGGTGGAGATAACCTGGAACCAGAAAATACTTAGCAGCGGAAGGTTCTCGTGGTACAGCACTACTAACTTTGCGCACAATGACGGAACGGTGGGTGATTTGCCCGGCGACGTAAAGGAAATATATCATTATGCGGGGCAGGTGGGTACCATCCGCCCGGCCTCCTACGAGCATGGGCCCATCTTCGGAGTTTCAGGCAAAGATTATTTGCGTAACGACGCCGGCCAGGTGATCGTGGGCCAAGACGGTATCCCATTAATTAATAGCAGTAGTTCTTTGTTGATTGCCAATCGGGAAGCCGATTTTACCATCGGGTTCGAAAATACCTGGCAGTACGCCAATTGGTCGCTTTCTGCACTAATAAGCATGCGTAAGGGGGGCGATGTGGTCAATGGTACCAAGTCGAGCCTGCTGAGCAGCGGTATGGCCAAAACACTCGAGGATTACCGGAACCGGCAAATTGTGGTAAAAGGCGTTGTGGAACAGCCCGATGGTAGCTATGTGCCCAACACCAAACCCGTAGTTTTCGATCAGTTGTATTATTCTAATTATTATGCGCCCGTGGGCACCAACTTTATCGAGGACGGCTCCCTGGTGAGGCTGGCAAATCTTACTCTGGCCTACGATATAAGCCATCTCTCAAAACAAATTGGGATAAGCCACTTAAAGCTATCGGTAAGTGGGCGTAATTTATTTTTATGGACTAACTATTCCGGTTCCGACCCCATCGTTAATTACACGGGTAATTCGGGTGGCGCCGGTACCTATGGTGTCGATTATTTGAGGACGCCCAACACCCGGTCTTTATCTTTTAACATCAGTGCAAATTTTTAATATAGCCAACAATGAAGTATTTAAATTATATAGTGGTTTTAATTGTCGCGCTGGGTCCATTAACCTCTTGTGATGATTTTTTGGGCGACAACCTGGATCCCGATCGCCCTGTGGAAGTGTCAATGGATTTGGTAATGCCTACGGTGCTGTTTTATGCGGTATTGCAGAACTACGACCATAGCGAGTACGGCACTTATCTGAGCCAGTGTCTTACCACGGCAGGCCGAAGCCAAACAGGGGCCTATGCCTATCGCAGTGGCTGGGAGTTTATGGGCATGAACCGTCATCCGCAATGGCGCCGTCATTTTTTCGATGTGGGATCCAACGCCAATAATGTGGTTCGTTACGCCCAGGCAGATGGTTCTGTTAACTACCTTGCCGTTACGCGCTTAATCAGATTGCTGTCGGTACAACAAACAACGGATATTTTTGGCGATATGCCTTTAACAACGGCTTATACCGAAAACCCGGTATATGAATCACAAGAGAGTATATACGAATGGATGGAGAACGAGGCGGAGGAGCTGATTGCCTTGTTTGCATCCTCTGATGTGCTTAAGGCATCCAATCAGCCTATGACAAAAAAGCAAGACAGGATTTATGGAGGCGACATGGCCAAGTGGAAACAACTGGCCTATGCCGTAAAAGCCCGTATATTGTTGCGAAACTTACCCAATATCAATACCAATGCCGACATTTGCAACCGGATTATTGTGGCCGGCGAAAATGCACTGAACGGATGGGTTGATCCTAACTACAAGTTCGACGGTGGCAATAGTGTAGAGAAAAATTGCTTTTGGGGAAGAACCAATCGCCCGGTAAACAGCTGGGAAAGCAGAGCCAATGACCTGGATGGCGCAATACCCTCGAAATTTCTGATGGAAAACATGTTGATGTACGATCCACAATCAGAAACCTCGCCGGATCCCAGATTGAAGTATTTGATGAAGGCAAGAGGCGACGAAGGAAAAGGTATTGATACTACTTACCGCTATCTCGAAAACAATATAGGTATGCCGGCAACACATCAAATTAACTGGTATCCGGAGTTCTATGACAAAAGCCTTACCACCGATACCTCTACCATCTGCTTGCTCACCAAGGGCGAACTCCATTTTATTGTAGCCGAGGCAGCCTATTGGGCCGGCGATAAAACCAAAGCACTCGATCACATGAAGATGGGTACCCGTTATCATATGAATCGTATGGGGGTGCCTGCGACCGTTATCGATGCGTACATGCTGAACTCATCGGTGGTGCCTGGTACGGCTAACTTAAACCTGAGCCATATTATGCGCGAAAAATATATAGCCATGTACCTGCAACCCGAGCAATGGAACGATCTGCGAAGGTATGCCTACAGTAACGAGGGTAACGGAATCCAGTATGATGAACGTGCTATATATCCGGGCTTGAACCGTCCGCATAATTTATACGAAGCCTATTGGGGCGACGAAAATACCTGGATTCAACGGCTTAATTACGATCCCGAGACGGAAGAAAAATACAATCGTACCCAGTTGGAGAAATTGGGTGCTTTCCGTAACCCTGAATGGTTAAAGAAACCAATGATATGGGGGCGGCAGTAAGGGGCTGGTAAACGATAAAAAAGTATAAAAATGAAACAGAAAATAAAATATTTTGGAGAGCTGATTGCCGTTTTATTGTTGCTTAATGCATGCGAAATCAATGATCCCATAGGCGACGTAGTGCGCACGGGGAATTTTGCTGCCAACGTGTATTACGAAGTGCCCAATACCAACAGCAAGGCAGGGGCAATGGTCGATTTTTATGCCGAGTACTGGTCTGTGGACGACCAATTTAAAGCCTTGGGGCTTTGGTACGGCATCGAAACGGAGTTTAAGTTTGATATTATATCCGGCATAAATAATTTCAGCTTCACTTTAGATTCGATGCTGGAGGCTCGTGTACCGGAGATGATACAAGCATTTGATCATCATGCCGATAACTACGATCCGGATAAAAGGGCGTATGTTATCAATGGATCATTCCCCATTAGTTTTACTTTGTCGCAGGTTCAGGTCGAAAATCCCTTAGAATACAATCAGCAACAAATAGACAAGTTTTTTCCCCCTTCGGTTATCGATGCCTTTTATGCCGGTTTGTTTGCTTCTATGGACTATGAGCTGCTAAAAGATGTGCTGGTGGTAAGGTTTGAGTTGACTGACGAAGATACTTTTGATACGAATTTTGACACGGTGGAAGAAACCGATCCGGTTACGGGAGAGGTAATCAGCACAAAGGTGGTGAAGGAAGGCTCGGGTTCCGTATTGCTCGGGTGGTTGCGGCAAGTGGAATTGAAAGAGTTGGTTTACGACCCTATCGATTTTAAGTACAAAGCAAATTATACCAAGTCGTACAAACTGATCTCAAAGTTTGGGGTGGTAAATGGCAATGACATCCTCAATTTTTCCGAGGAGAAGATAATTTCGGTAAATTAGTAAATAACGGATAAAAGATGATACGATGAAAAATTTATATAAAACATTGTACTTGATGCTGATGATTGCCACCCTGGTGGGATATAACGCTTGCGAAAATGATATTAAAACGGAGGAGTTTGCAAGCGAAGGGGTTGATTTTACCTATACATCCAGCTCAATCCATTATGTGATAGGAGAGGAAATAAATTTTATCAACAAATCGATCCTGGGTACCAGCTTCGAGTGGGATTTTGGCGACGGTGGGAGTTCGACAGAAAGGGATCCTGTATACAAATATACCGAACCTGGTAATTATAAGGTAAAGTTAATAGTTGATGGGGGGGAGTATCAAGCTCAAAAAAACATCATGATTAGCGATATAGTACCAGTGGTTACTTTTTCTTCAACTGACCCATCTATTGTCTATAAACAGTCGGAGGTGTCCTTTGATGTACAGATACTCAATCCGGAAAACCTCAAAGTGAGTTATCAGTGGACCTTCCCAAGAGGTACGCAGGGCGAAGCGATAGACGATAATTTTAACTCCAGTGCTAAATCACCTACCGTAACCTTTGGCACCATAGGGAGCCAGAAAGTGGCTTTGGCAGTTAAGCTGGGCGAAAAGAATCTGGACCCTATTAATGTGAACGTATCCGTAAATTACGACAAGCCGGTTAAAACCCTATACTACGCTGTAAAAGAAGGAAACATAATGGCATCGAAACTAATTGATGGTATTGATCCTGCCCTAAACGGAGCTTTTGATATGGGCTTTAGGTCCGGTAAGCATCCGCTTTCCTTGCAGTTTAGCGGCGATCGTTTATATGTTTTTGATGCCGGTACTTTTACCGGTTATGTGGGGGCAGATTTTTTTGCTACCGCAGGCGATGGCGAAATATTTGCCATACCGGTTGATGGCTCCGGTAAAGAGAATATTATTAATAATTTTGGAGGTAATACCTTCCTGGATTTTTATTATGGTTATATCGATGAGGAGGCCGGACAGATATACTGGTCCGATCGCCGCAACGGGGTGATGAAGATTCCTATAAGCACCCGTAATTCCAAACTGGTACGCCAGGCCGATAGCGGACAGCCCGAAGGTGCAGAGCCTTATGTGTTCCAGAATACCTGGCTGGGATATTATGGCAATGGTATCTCCTGGGGTAATCAAAACGGCCCCTTCTTAAAAGCCAACGGCCTTTGGTGGTGGGGTAAGCATACCCTGGGAGCCGGCGTATTCCGGTTCGAAGAGGCAGATATACTGGGTCGCGACAGGGTAGAGTCCGATCCTGTTCCGGCGGCCGGAAGAATACTCTCCAACAGACAAATACGCGGCATGGTATTCGACGAGGCGAACCAGGTGCTTTATTACTCCGACCAGGCAGCGTTCAGGGTGCGTCGTTACATCTTGTCCGAAGAAAGGGACAGAACTATCATGAATTACCGAAGCATCGACAATACGGATGGTGAAGGCGGTGTGGAAGCCTTGTTTGTGACCGGCATGGCCATCGACGGCGAGTATCTTTATTGGGCCTATCGTGGCCCCGAGGTACCCGAAGGTGTCGATCCCGAAACATTTTATACGGAAAATCCGATGTATCGTTCGGGTATTAAAAGAGTACCTTTGGCCGATCCTGTTTCTGCTAATATTGAATATTATATAGAAGGCGTAGAAGCCTATGGTATTGCCATAGACCAAACCTTGCGTTAAGCAATAGCAATTTTTAATTTGGGGGAGGGAAAAATAAAATATCCCTTCCTCCGAGTGATTAAAATAGCTTCCCGCCTATTTAAACATTGGGTGGCGGGATGTGCTTCGCCCCAGATGGCTAACCTCTTTCCGCCGAAATTAAACTAAAAGAGGCGGGATGTCGCTTCGCTCCATATCCCTTCTCTATTGGTCTCTTAGCTAAAAACCTCAAATCTTAAAATCTCACCATGAAACACATTCTACTCTTTATCTTATCTCTGTTTTTCGTATTTCAAATTGGTACTACCCAGGACAGTCTGTTTTTTCTCGGTGCCAAACAACGGGTAGATACCGTTATATTTAAACATGATGTGGGTTTGGGCAGCATGTACACCTCCTATCGTTTCCCGGATGTGCCGCTCAATGTACATGTAACCGAAATTGACCTAAGCAATCCCTACCTAAAAGTGCTGTCCAACTTGAGCCACGATTCGCTTCGCAACCTGGAAGCTCCTTCTAAAATGGCCATCCGGAAAACCCGGCCGGGACACCGTGTCGTGGCGGCTATCAACGGCGATTTTTATACCACATCAGGTTTAGATATCGGCTTGCCGGTCAATGGTCATGCTACAAACGGACAGCTGGCTAAAAAACCGCATACGAGTCGCTCTGTGGTGGCTTTTGATTTTGATAAACACCCCTTTATTAATGTATTGGCTTATCAGGGGAACTTAAAATATAAGGGACAAGATATTCCGATTGATAATGTGAATGCAGCACGTGGTACCAACCAATTGATTCTATTCAACCAGTTTAACGGAAGTACAACCAAAACGAACAATTACGGTACCGAAGTAGTGTTAGAACTGAAAAACGGAAGCTGGGCCATTAACGACAGGGTGACGTTAACCGTTAAAGAAATAATAGTAGGTAAGGGTTCTAACACCCTGATGCCCGGAGAGGCAATATTATCTGGGCACGGAACTGCCAAGGCATTGCTCGACGGTATGTCGGTTGGCGAAACCTTGGAAATTGATATAGACCTTAGCATTAAGGGTGGCGGTACTTTACCGCCAATAAAAAACATGATTGGGGGTAATCGGCAAATTTTGATCGATGGCACAATAAATCCGGATGATTGGCCACAATTGCATCCAAGGACTTCCCTAGGGTACTCTGCGGATAAAAATACACTTTACCTGATTATGGTCGAAGGTCGTTCTGCAGAATCCATGGGGGTTACAACCAAACAATTGGCAGAACTGCAGCTGTTATCGGGTGCCGCCAATGCCATTAATTTGGATGGTGGAGGTTCATCTTCCATGGTTGTACATAACCAGGTGGCCAATGTGTCCTCCGATGGTTCGGAGAGGCGCGTGGCCAATGCGCTGTTGTTTATTTCCGAAGCACCCCTGGCACCGGCGGCGGATTTTAGCCTGAATGCCCATTATGTCAGGGTACCCTTCGGAAATAAATATCAGTTAAATGCAAGTACGTATAACCAATATGGCGATGTGGTGGACTACCGAAATGCCTCCGGTATAACTTATCAGGTAGAAGGCGCTATTGGCTCGGTTGATGCCAATGGATTGTTTACTGCCACGGGTTCCGGTAGCGGGAAAATAATTGCACAGTGGCAAGGTAAAACAGAAACGGTTTGGGTTAAGGTGCTGCCTGCATCCGGCCTCTCCTTTTCGTTGGACAATCTCACTATCGATCACCTGAATGAGTATAAGTTTGAGGTTTATGGAGCAGATAAAGATGGCGTAAAATATTTGGTCAGTAATGATTTGCTCATGTTTGAATCCCTGGATCCAGGCATTGGTACAGTAGATGCCAACGGTGTTTTTAGAGGCCTGCAGGATGGCGTGGTAAGTATTAGGGTAGCCACCCAGGACCAAAGCTTTGAGGATTTTTGTACGGTTCATGTAGAGGTGGGCAGAGGCCATATCATGATAGATGATTTTTCGGATCCATCCTTATGGACTGTTACAAGCAGTTGGCTTAACGATGTTACCTTATCGCGCGTGATGCATGAAACGTTGGGAGAAGAGATGCTTGAAGTAGCGTACACCATGACGTACGCCCGAAGGACAGCATACATCAACCTGTCGCGCCGGATGCAGCTTTATGGCATGCCCGATTCCTTGTTGCTCGAAGCAACGGGTAATGGTTACAAAGCATCGTTCATCATGTCGCTCGACCATCCTGCAGGAATATCCTCCATACCGTCGTTCGTTGGTAGCGATAAGCAAGTGTTTAAATCACCTATACGGGTGGGCGATATCCAACAGGTCGATTATCCCTTGTTTTTTAAAGATTTGAGGTTGACCGTAGAAAAAGACCCCGCTTATGTAAAGGGCGAAACCTACCAGAGTGCTTTCTATCTTAAAGCGCTCAAGGTGACCTATCCCGAAGCGGATCCGGGCACAGCAATACCAACTGTTAATAAGTCGCAGCCATATCTGATTTATCCTAACCCTATCCGGGATGGTGTTTACATAGCTGGCGTAAAGGATATGGGTTTGGTTAATTTAAATGTTTATAAAATAAGCGGTCAGCTTGTTTTAACCCGACAAATACATTTTGGCAACAATTCGGCACCAGCCTATATCAATCTAAATATGCTCCACAAGGGAATGTACATGTATTCGATACTTGGGAAGCACGGAAAAATCAACGGAAAACTGCTTAAGAAATAGGAAGAACAATATTAATTAATACTAACAATAACACTTTTGAAAATGAACATATTTCGCACTGTGGCTCTGTTTTTGGGTTTAATTTTACTGTTTAATTTGGATGTTAAGGCAGGCGATTCGCCTAAGCGCGAAATGCGCTCGGCTTGGTTGACCACGGTTTGGGGCTTGGACTGGCCCTCAACAAAGATTCCGGTTACCGGTTCGCAAACCTATTACATTAATCAGCAAAAAAGTCATCTGATAACTATTTTAAACCGTTTAGCGTCATCCAACATCAATGCCATTAACTTTCAGATACGGTCCGAATGCGATGCTATGTACCCATCAACTTATGAACCTTGGTCGGCACATTTAATAACAGACCGCCGAATGAATTCGGATTTCACCTTGGATTATGATCCCCTGCAATTTGTGATAGATGAATGTCATAAACGGGGCATTGAGGTGCATGCCTGGATGAACCCCTACAGGTTCGAATCAACAGTGGGGAAATATGCCGGAAAGGCCGGTGACTACCGCCAAAGCCACCCCGAATGGGTGTTGGAATACTCTGGCGGCGGTGCTATCCTCGATCCCGGAAATCCGGACGTGCGCCAACGTATCGTGGACATCGTTAAAGAGGTGGTGCAAAATTACGATGTAGATGGTGTGGTATTTGACGATTACTTCTATGCTTATGGGGGAACGCCAACTGCCTTGGATCAGTATTCGCAAAATTTATATAAGCCGATAGGCATGGATCTGCACGATTGGCGGCGGGCCAATGTAAATGAAATGGTGGCCGATGTTTATGCGACCATTCAAACCGTAAAACCGTGGGTAACATTCGGATTGTCTCCTTTTGGGATATGGACCACCGACCAAAATGTGGCCGCCGCGCGCGGCATAACGCTGCCCGAGGGTATTACTGGTATGAACGCTTATGCCTCCATTTATTGCGATCCGGTGGCCTGGTTGGAGAAGGGTACGGTGGATTATGTGTCGCCGCAGTTGTACTGGCCTACAACCAGTAGCGGGCAGGATTATAAAAAGCTGGCTCCCTGGTGGTCCGACCTCTCCACCAGATTCAAGCGTCATTTTTATTCCAGCCACAGCTTGTCGGGCCTCGAACCTTCTAATTATGCGGCATTGGGTAAATTAAAATCTACTTCAGCGGACTTTTCATTTCTCAAGGGCCTGTCCATGATCGAATATATGGCACAAGCAGAGGACGCAAGCCTTAAAGCGGCACCCACCGAGTGGGGACTGCAAATTTATTGGAACCGTATATCCGACAAAAACGATGCACCGGGAAGCGTATTCTTCCGGGCGGCTCAGTTTTCAACGCAAGGTTTTACCAATTATCTTACGGCCAACGAATTTCAGTACAAATCATTGCCTCCGGCCATCCATTGGAAATCGTATGTAGAAAAAAGTGTGCCCAACAACCTAAGGCTCGAAGGCAATGTTTTTAAATGGGATTGTGTAGAAACCAATGAGCGCTACGTAGTTTATGCCATACCCAACGAGCAGGTAAATAATCCCATGGCCTTTAGCACTAACCATCACTTGTTGGGCATTTCGTACGATAAAAATTTCGACTTATCCGAATATACTGATCTGATGGATACGCATACTTTTGGTGTGGCAGTGATGGATAGGTTTGGGAATGAGTTTACACCTGCCTTGATGGGGCATACGCCGCTGTCAAATGTGGCTGCAGAGCTTTCGTATCCGGCAGACATGTCTGCTGCTTTTCTTCCCTTTTCTTTTAGCTGGACACCAGTGGAAGGTGCTGTTGGTTATGTATTTGAGCTGGCATCGGATAATGGATTTGAACAAGTGATATGTAGAAGGGAGATACCCGCCGCCACTTTTTCAGCCGAAAATATTTCTTTAGCAGAAGGCAATACCTATTATTGGAGGGTACGAACCCGGATGGTGGGTACAGCAGATGCCGTTTCTGCAACCCGATCCTTTGAGCTTGTTTCGCCACCCAAACCCGTTATTCTCCAGCCCTTAGCCAATGCCGCGGAGGTTGATCTAAGACCTATTATCGAATGGGAATCATTTGGCACGGATTATAATTATCATATTCAGATCGCTACAAACAATTCCTTTACAAATAATGTATTGGATTTAGAAAGTGTACAAGGATTACAATATCAAGTACCCGGTGGTACTTTAGTTTCTTATGCCACCTATTACTTGCGGGTTTCAGCCTCCAAAGATGATTTTACCTCCGTTTGGTCCCAGGTGCGCTCATTCTCAACGATACAGAGCCCTGCCTCGGTTCCTGTGTTTATTTCGCCGCAAAACGGTGCAGACCTAGAAGGGAATAGTGTGCAGGTAATTTGGGAAGACGATGAACTGGCTTCAGGTTTTAGGATAGAATTGTCGCCGGTAGCTACCTTTCCGTTTACCAATATAAAGGTAAAAACCGTGGAGGCCAATATCTATACCGTAACCTTCGATAACCTGGAAGAGGGTAATTACTATCTGAGGGCAAGAGCCCATTATGGATACAATTCTAAAACAGATTGGTCTGCCGCAACTACATTTTCGTTGTTAACAACAGATATCCACACGCATGGTAAATTGGTTTATGCACTTTCTTGTCCAACCTATTTGATGGAGGGCGAAACTCATGTGGTTTATGAGTTGCCTTCCGGATCATTTGTTCAATTGTATCTAACCGATCTTACCGGTCATACAATAATGAAATGGCAGCTGGGTAATAAGCCGGAGGGCAGACATAACCTTTTGATTCCCTCAGCTAATCTCAGCAAAGGCCTGTACCTTCTGACTATTGATTCAGATTTTGGTAGAAAAACACTAAAGGTGATTAAAAGGATGTAGTACAAGTGTTTCTTTAGCATATTGTTGAAAATGAGTGTTTATGTTTAGTATGCTGTAGCTTATATCTTATCATACATTTACTTTGTAGCTTTTCTATGAATATGGATAAGTTTTTGAATAATTTGGACTATACCATAATATTAGTTTGTGTAAGTATCAATAATTCAAAGAATTATTCTTTTTAAATTATGTGTAAAAAATTGTAAAGAAAGTCTGGAGATTGTATAATTACTTTATTATATTTGTATGACAACTATTGGAAAATTTATAAATCTTTACTCATTTAAATACGATTCCAATGAAGAAAAATTACCTTTTACTTTTAACGCTTAGCTTCATTGTATCCGCCGCCTTTGGGCAACCACGTATTGTGGACGAGCCCGTGAAAATTCTTTTTTCTGATGAAGTATCATACATGAATGCCGTTTGGTCGCCGGATGGCCAAATGATTGCTTTTTCGGGTGATAAGCACAATGGAATATGGGTGGTTGACGCTGATGGAAAAAATCTGACTAAGCTTACTTCCGACCCGGGCGCCGGCTTTGGTTTCTCCTGGTCACTCGATAGTAAGTTTATCCTGGCTCGCTCTGTTTTTTCACAGGGTTTTCGAAAGTATCACAACGTAAAGCTTTATGATGTACGTGTGGGTACGGAACACCTTATATTAGAAAAGTCGCGTAATTTAAAAGGTTTACCTGTGTTTAGCAATGGCGATGGCCTTGTGGCCATGATGCTGGGTAAAAACATGGAAAAAAAATCATCGGGTATACCAGCGCTAAAAAATACTGGTACACCACAAAAGGAAGCTATTTTATTCAGTGGTGCCCTTATGCCAGTGCTGGCATCATCTAAGGTGCCTGTGGAGGTTAAATTTCCCGAATTTAAAGGCCGTTATGTCTTCAATAGTGCCATATCTCCGGCTGGTAACAAAGTGGTGTTTCAAGTGAGTGGTCTGGGATTGTACGTGGCCGATGTAAGTGGTCAAAACCTTAAAAAACTGGGTAAGGGCGAGCAGGCTAGCTGGACTCCTGATGGAATATATATAGTGGTTACTATGGTGGATGACGATGGATCCAGAATAACCTCCGGCAAGCTATACACAGTTAACGTGCAAACGGGCGAATATATGCCCCTGCTTGATAAAGAAGATATGGTAGCCATGAACCCGGATATATCCAGCGACGGAAAATATCTATTATTTGAGAACTCACTCGATGGAGCTATTTATAAAGCCCGTTTGAAGTAGAGGTAGGATGTGACGCTTGGCTGCTAATAGTTGAAACGTAGCCCGGACTCTTGAGCGAAACACACAAATAATTAATCTGTGCCCCTGGCCGGACCTGAACAAAGCGTTCGTAAGTTGGTGCATACAAATAAGATATTAAAAATGAAACAAGTTATACCATCACTTTTTTTTATAACTATAGCACTCTGTTCTTTTAATTTAAAAGCGCAGGAAGCACCCATTATTGGGTTGAGCGACTGGTCACTTTTTATCGATCCCGGTCATGATAAAACCGGCAATATGGGATTGTACAATTACTCCGAAGCGGAAAAAGTGCTGCGCGTGGCTTGGGCCTTACGGGATATGTTAGAGCAACAAACCGATATCTCACAAGTATTTTTATCCCGGCTAAGCGATCAGGATGAAATTACATTGGCGGCCCGGACTGATTTGGCCAACACATTGGGCGCCGACTTTTATTACTCTATACACAGCGATGCCGGATCGCCTTCGGTTAACAGTACTTTAATGTTGCATGGGGGCTGGACCAACAATGGGGTAACCGTTGAAAAGGAGCCCAACGGGGGCAAGGCGCTGGGCGATATCCTTGATGCAGATCTCTCGGGTGTTATGCGAATCGACACCCGGGGCAACTGGGCCGACAGGAATTTTTACCTGAGAGGTGAATATCACCACGACAATCAATTTCCTTACCTTGCCGTGAACAGACGCACCAATATGGCATCTTTGTTAAGTGAGGCGGGTTTTCACACCAATCCCGGACAGCAACAAAAAAACCTCAATGCCGAATGGAAGAAACTGGAAGCTTTGTCTGCATTCCGTTCCATCCTGGAGTGGGGCGGCATCGATAGGCCTGCCATAGGCGTTGCCACCGGAATTATTACGGATGCAGACAGTGGCCTGCCTATCAATGGAGTTACGGTAAGCATTGCCGACAAACAATATACTACTGACACCTACGAATCCTTGTTTAACCAGTACTCTAACGACCCTGAGGAACTCCGAAACGGTTTTTACTTCATAGAAGGCTTAACGCCCGGAGCAGATGTTGAGGTGGTTTTTACCGCTGATAATCACGAAACCAAAAGTATGATGCTTCATGTGGATTCCAACCCGAATGGACGTACTCACGAAAATCTGAGTTTTCTCGATGTTCAATTAACAAGCACTATTCCACCTTTGGTATCCGGGGTGGAGCCTTCTAACGAGTTAGGGATGCTTAAACCCGGTACCAAATTGCAGTTTACCTTTAGCCGGCAGATGGATAAAACTTCCGTGGAGTCGGCCATTACGCTCAGCGATGCACTGGTAGGGCTCACTTATAATTGGCAGAACGATTTTACCCTTGAGGTGAGTATGAGCGGATTGGAATTTGTTACCCAATATACACTCACGATAGACGGAAGCATTGCAAAAAATACTTTAACTGATCAGTTCCTCGATGGGGATGCAGATGGGATAGCGGGTGGTAATTACCAATTGGTATTCACCACTTCTGCCGAAGATACCGATGCCCCTGTGCTGATGGATTCCTGGCCTGCAACAGATGCGGCCATAACGGAATTGCGACCCATCCTGCGTTTGGTTTATGACGAAGAACTTAACGACGCGTCCGTGGGTGCCGATGCCGTCAGCCTAAAACTGATGCCTTCGGAGGACATGGTTACGGGTCAGGTAACGCATAAAGTGGTGAACGGGCAGAGTGTAATCCACTTTTTCCCTGCCATCGATTTAAACCAGGAAGCCACTTATCAAGTTGATGTGGCCGCTGGGCTTGCCGATTTTTACGGCAATACAACGGAAGCATTCAGCTATAGTTTTTCGCTGCCTAGCATTGCTCCACGTAGCATCAACCTTATCGATCCGTTTGATGGCACTATCTCTGGCTGGTGGCAACCCCAACAGTCCGGTTCTACCGCTGGTATCATAACCGAAGAAACCGATCGCAGCTATGATGCTTCCGTGGCCAACCTTTCGGAGGGTAGCCAGGGAAGTATGCGTTTCAACTATAGTTGGGATATGGATGTCGGTGCACCCTACATACGGCTCTATCTGCACCCCGATGCTGCACAAAATACAAATAGATACAATATCGAAGATTTATTGCAGGTATATGTTTTTGGCGATGGGTCCAATACCGAGTTCCGCTTTATGGCTCGCGATGGCGACCAAAAGTATGAGGCCAGTCCCTGGTATTCCATAGATTGGATGGGTTGGAAATTGATTTCCTGGGATTTGAGTAACGATCCGGTGTATGCCTGGGTAAATGGAAACGGCGTGCTGGATGGTACCGATTTTCGTTTGGATGGCTTTCATTTCCGATATGTAACGGGAGGTGCGCAAAAAGGTACTTTATATTTCGATCAGTTTAGATTCCTTGCACCCGATAACGGTACTTCCGTTCCACAGTTAAATGGTGATGCAGAGATTAAACTTTTCCCCAACCCGGTACAAAATATACTCAATATACATGCGGATGAACCCATAAAAACAGTGCGTATCCATTCTATCTCCGGGCAATTGATGATGATGGAGCATATGGGCTCGGACAAAGCTACGCTGAATGTGGAGCGTTTGCCTGCAGGTGTATATTTGGTGGAGGTTTACACCAGAAGTGGACGAAGCTACGCTAAAATTCAAGTAAAATAAATGTATGGGCAGGAGGGCTCTGTTTTCCTGCCCGTATCTATCAATTATATTATTGTTGTATTCATGTTTTGTTTAACCTAAAATTAATTGTCATGAAAAACTTTACTCTTTTGTTAACAGGGCTGTTTTTAACCTTTACAGCTTTTGCACAGACCCCCATGGTCGAGAAAGTATGGGATCATAGTAAACAAAGTAATGCGACTTGGGATCCGGTGGAAGAAGAATGGATACCGGGAGATGCACCCGCATGGATGGGAGGAACAACAGAGCGTGGAATGACCCACATGGATGGTAAGATCTATATTGCATCCAGAAATGGTGGCAACAAGATTGTTGTTTTGGATGCGGCCACAGGTCTCGAAATTCCGTCAGAAACTATTACTTTGGCACCAGAAGATGTTTCTGGTGGAACTTTGCCCATCAACAGTATTGCCGTTACCGAGTCGGGTAAGATTATTATTACGAGTTTGGCTGGCAACACCCAGTCTGTTGATGCAGAATCTGGTGAGCCCAATGGCCATTTTAGGGCTTATATGGTAGATCCGGACAATGGAAATGCCGTTACCCCATTATTTATGTGGCACAATGTGGGCGATGCAGTTTATCCTGGAATGCGACTAGGTGATGGTATGAATTTTTACGGCGACATTGCCGATGGTAAAAATGGTTATTTGATTACCGCTGCTGCAAGCGATAAGTTTGTACTGCGCTGGGATTTTGTGAATGGCGTTGTTGTTGCCGAACCAACCATCATTGAACTGTTAGAGTCCGTGCCCGCACCGGCCGAGGGAGCCCCTGTAAGCTTGGGGATTGCGCCCCAATTATTCCCAATAAATGAAACTACCTTTATGGTTGACGGACATGGAACACAACCTATGGTTTTCGATATGGATGGTAATATGCTGGCCAGCTTTACCGGGGAGGTGACTACGCAGCAGGAAGGTGTTTCAGGTGGTAGTTGGTTTCAGTTCAAGGATCGCGACTTTGTGTTTGCCCCTACAACCAACTGGGCTGGTACACCTTTAAACGCTTTTGAATTATTTGAATTGCCCGGTGGTAGTTTTGAGGCAGCCGTTTCCCTGGGTATCATACCTGCCTTAGGTATGGGTTCCGAAAAAAACACTTCCTTTTCTTATCCGGTTGCTGTGGATGTTCAGCCTGAGCAAGTGCTATTGTTTATGATGGTAGCCAACAACGGTATTGCTTGTTATAAGCTTACGATGGATCCGGGCACTTCCGTAGGCGGTGAGTTGGCTGCGGATAAATTTGTGGTAAATAACCCGGCAACGGGAGTGGTAAGATTCAATACCGAAATGGCAAAAGTAAATCTTTACGACCTATCGGGCAGGTTAATTCATTCGATAAACAATGCCAATGAAATTAACGTGGACGGATTAAAAGGACTGTATGTGATTTCAGGAGTTAAAGCCAACGGCCAAACCGTAAAACAAAAAGTAATGGTTAAGTAATTTTTTGTAATTGATACTAAAAGGCTGCCTTAATATTCGGCAGCCTTTTTTATGACCCGACAGCGTACGTAGCCTTTGTTGACGTCACACCTAAGTCTTATTGTCTCTTCCGCTATGGCAGAACAGGTTGTGTTGATACTTTTATCTTGATACTTGATACTTCCTGCTAAGGCGGGACAGGTTATGTCTTGATATTCTTGATACCCGATACTAATTTTAAAATTATGAAAGTTCATTTCTATCCCAAAGCCATACTTCTTCTGCTTTTATCCGTATTGCTATGGTCGTGCCAATCCTCCGATTCGGTAAAGTTTGCTTTTCTTACCGACATTCATGTTGTTCCGGGTAACGAGAACGAAATGGTATTTGCCCGGGCAGTAGGCGAAATAAACCGCAGTGATGCCAATTTTGTGGTCATCACCGGCGATTTGTCCAATATGGGTTCCGATGCCGAGCTCAATGCGGTAAAAGCCATCCTGGATTCCCTGAACAAACCCTATTATATATTACCAGGTAATCACGAAACCAATTGGTCTGAAACCGGAGGTGCTACCTATAAAAAGGTATTCGGCGACGATCGATTCGATTTTAATCAGGATACCTATCGTTTTGTGGGATTCAATACCGGCCCCTATATGAAAATGGGCGACGGCCATGTAAAGCAAGAAGATATGGCCTGGTTACAGAAGACCCTGTCCTCAGGCGATAAATCGAAACACATTATTGCTATGGCCCACTATCCCTTGGCGGATGGACTGGACAACTGGCCCGAAATAACAGAAACATTGAAACAACAAAATGTTAAAATGGCCCTCTGTGGGCATGGCCATAAACTGCAAATGATGAATTTTAACGGCATAACCGGAATTATGGGCCGTGCGCTGCTTAGTCGCGACAAAACAGACCAGGGCTATAACCTCGTAGAGCTTAAAGGCGATTCGGTGTGGGTAAGTGAGAAAAAGTTGGGACAAACGCCGGAACAGATGTTTGCCTGGAACATCCATGAATCAAAGCAAATTGAGGGTTTGTCCATATCGGAACTACCCAATTACGATATCAACAAACAATTTGAAAGGGTAGCGGTAAAATGGGACTATACCGATAGTGCTTCTGTTTTGGGTGGTTTTGATATGCATCCTTCGGGCATGTTGGCCTGGCTAAGCTCTGATGGCTATTTGCGCTGCATCAACAAAACCGATAAGCAAATGCTTTGGGAACACCATTTGGGTACCCCGCAATACGGTACGCCGGTGTTTTACAAAAATATGCTCATAGTTGGAACCTCACAAGGTAAAGTGCGGGCATTTAACGTGGCCGACGGTATGCCCGTATGGGAAACAGAATTTGCTCATCCCATTTTTGGTGAAGGGGTGGTGGATGGCGATCAAATTTTCATATCTCTTGGCAAAGGCGGCATGGCCAGTATCAATGCATCAAACGGCACGTTGGTTTGGCAGTTCAATGATGTGGAGGGTTTTGTGCAGGTAAAACCTTGCGTTACCTATAAAGAGGTAATATTTGGAGCCTGGGATCGTCATTTGTATTGTGTAGACAAAACCACGGGAAAGCTGAACTGGAAATGGAACAACGGACACGGTGCTATCCTTTATTCACCCGGTAATGTTGTGCCGGCGGTGGCTAAGGGTAAAGTGTTTTTGGTGGCGCCGGACCGGTATTTTACCGTTCTCGATCTGAAAACCGGCAAGCAGTTGTACCGCACCAATGAGCATCAAGTGCGCGAATCCATGGGCATGTCGGCCGATAAAGAATATATGTTTGCCAAGCTAATGAACGATACCGTGGTGGCTTACCCCACCGATATCCCGGAAAAAGGTGAACTATGGGCTTTGGATTGCGGTTTTGGCTATGAGCATAACCCATGTCCCATGATTGAGCAGAATGGCGTACTCTACGGAGGTACTAAAAATGGTGAGGTGTTTGCCATAAATACGGATGGGGGTCAATTGATCTACCGTTATAAACTGGGCAACTCCTCCGTAAATAAATTAATGCTTAATCGGGAGGGCAATCTAATGGTAATGCTTATGGAAGGTCATATTTTTGAGTTGGCATTTCCTTTTGGTGAGGAAATAAAATTGTAAAACCAAAGCCAATATAATTGATTAATATACCTTTTTTATTATGTGGAGCTTTAAATAATTTAAAGAAGAATAGGCAAAATAGATAAGCATCCTATGCTTTAATAAAGGCCAGGGATTTACTTATGCGGGTCAGCTATGAAAAAAAAGAGGCTGCTATAATACAGCCTCCATTGAATGAATACAATATTCTCTTTTATCAAATATCTGTTTTTAACCTTTCGCGGCGGCTAAAGAAAAAGTCACATTCACGATCGGCACTTTCGTCGCTATCGGAGCCGTGAATAGCGTTGCGCGTTTTACTAGTGGCAAACATTTTTCGGATGGTTCCTTCCTGAGCTTCACTGGGATCAGTAGCACCAATCAGGTAACGAAAATCTTCAACGGCATTTTCTTTGGTTAAAATGGCAGCGGTTATAGGTCCCGACGACATAAAATCAGTGAGGTCGTCAAAAAAAGGCTTACCCTGGTGTTCGGCATAAAACTCTTCGGCTTCGTGTTTTTCGAGTTTTAAGGTTTTAATCGCTGCAAAACGGTAGCCCGATTCTTCTATTTTGTGAAGGATAGCACCCAATTTGCCGTTTTTAACCGCAAAGGGTTTAATAATTGTCAATGTTTTGTTTCCGGCCATATTAAATTTATTTTTTGGTTGTTGTTCAGTAACTTATATCAGCCTATGCCAAACAGGCCGGCTTGTTCAAGTCAAATAATATTAATCTAAGGTCTGCAAAAGAGGGCTTGTTTTATCTCTGTTGCAAAGCATGGTATAAAGGCAGATAATATTAGTAATTATTTGTGCATAGTCAAAATCCGTTTGTCATTATTTATCTATCTTTGACCACTTAAAACGAGTATATGACAGATAGCACATTAGTAGAATCCTTAAAACAGTTAATTCAAACGTCCAATCGGATTGTAATCGTGCCCCATTTAAATCCGGATGGCGATGCTATGGGGGCTTCGTTGGGCTGGTGGCATGTATTAAAAAAAATGGGTAAAGAGCCTACTGTGCTCAACCCGACAGCCTATCCAATGTTTCTTGGATGGATGAAAGGTGCGGATGACACTATCAACTTTGAAAAGGATAGTGGGCTGGCAATAGCCTTGTTAAAAAAAGCAGATTTATTGATGTATGTAGATTTTAATTGTTTAAAGCGTACCGGTAAACTGGAGAAGGAATTGGAAAAGCTGAAAAGCAAAAAGGTGATGATAGACCATCACCCGTATCCCGATTCCATTGCGGATGTGATGATATCGGTACCATCCAGTTCCTCTACCTGCGAATTAAGCTATCACCTCATCAATAAAATGGGATGGAACGAACAGGTGGGAGTAGATGCCGCAGAATGTTTTTACACGGGAATAATGACCGATACCGGCTCACTCAGCTATAATTCATCCAGGCCCGAAACCTATAGGATGATAGCAGGACTGTTAGAGAAAAGTATAGATAAGGACAAGATTCATCAACTCGTATTTCACAGTAATTCTTTCAGTAGGATGAAGTTGTTGGGGCATGTGTTGGCTAATAAACTGTTTTTGATGCCCGATCAGGAAGCCGCATTTATATACCTGGATAAAAACGAACTGGCACAGCATCATTTTCAACCCGGTGATACGGAAGGCTTTGTTAATTATCCATTAAGTATTGAAGGGATAAATATTTCTGGCTTTTTTTTGGAGCAGGACGATAAAATAAAATGTTCGTTCCGTTCGCGTGGCGAGGTTCCGGTAAACAAGTTTTCGGAACTTCATTTTTCGGGCGGCGGACATCGCAACGCGGCGGGTGGCGAATCTGCTTCCTCATTAAAAGAATGTGTGGATAGATTTAAAAATGAACTGCCCAATTTTTACAATAAATTTAAAAATAATGAGATATAGATACAGTTGTATTATGGTGCTTTTATTGCTTTGTGCAAGCGCATGTAAAATACAAAACAAAGATAAGCCTGATAAACGAAAGGTAACCGCTGAAGAGCTTATATCGGTAAATCGTTATATGGTGGGGAAGGATGCTTCGGTAATTAAAAAATATGCCGAAGAAAATAACTATAATATGCTGGAAACGGAAACCGGACTCTGGTACCAAATTGATAAGGCAGGCGATGGTGAGTATGCCGACAACGGGGATGTTGTTAAAATTGCTTACGATATTTATTTGCTCGATGGAACGCCATGTTACAGTTCCGATTCATTGGGTTACAGATCGTTTAAAGTAGGGCAGGGGGGAGTTGAAGCCGGCCTTGAAGAGGGGATTCTGTTGATGCAAAAAGGAGCCAAAGCTACTTTTATAATGCCTCCACACAGAGCACATGGTTTGGTGGGCGATGACGATAAAATACCCGGGCGTTCCATATTGCTCTATAAAGTAGAGCTCGTTGATTTGAAAAAGAACAAATAATGAGCGCCTTTATTTGAATGAATATAATAAAACATTTACTTTGCGTATTAATAAACTTAGATGCTTATATAATGATAAAATTAGTGATAAAGGCGTTTGCTTTGCTTTTGGTAGTGCTTGCCGTTAGTTGCGATACCAAAAAAATTGAAACCTCGCGTCAGCTGTTCGCCAAAGAACAAGAAAGGTTAAATACTTTTTTAAATACCGTGCCTCACGACAGTGTGGTTAGTAATCCCGATAAGTTGAATTGGAAAGAATATTGGACCCGACAGGCAGTGGACACAATTGATAAATCGCTTGAAACAGGATTAATTTATTTTGAAAAGGAAACTGGTACAGGTGATGTAGTAACTGTAGGTAAAGAAGTGGGGATTTACTATTACAGGTCGGTAATTGGCACCTACGAAGATGGCGAAGTGGGTTTGTCTGAACCGGTTACCAATTATGGCACCGGTAATCCCTTAATTTTTGTGGTTGGTGGACAGTCCGGGGTGCAGCCGGGTATTGAA